>JAEEQA010000081.1 GCA_016285085.1 Bacteroidales bacterium | reverse complement strand
ATGGATATGGAGTTGAAAAAGACCTCCGGAAAGGCATTGAATGGCTCACCTTGTCTGCTAAACAAGGGTTTTCCACTGCACAATTCAACTTGGCTATTTGTTTCAAGGACGGTGATGGCGTGGAACAAGATATGAAGAAAGCGGTGGAATTATATAAAAAAGCAGCGAAGCAAGGGAATATGTGGGCCCAACACAATTTAGGGTATTGCTACGAATATGGGGAAGGCGTTAGAAAAAACCACAAAAGGGCGGTGGAATGGTTCACGAAAGCAGCGGAACAAGGAAGCAAAAAGGCGAAAAGGATGCTTAAGGACTCTTACAAATAATTCACCACCCCGAAAATACAGTGGCACCCCGTGAAGCCGACGGCTGACACCACGGCCGGCAGGTTCTTGCGGTCGATGGCAAAAAGGATGAATGCCAAACAGGGCGGAAGGGTCAGCAAAAGAATCACCCACGGAGCGGTGATGCCGGCATAGTACAACAGCCATCCGATGTAATACGTTGCTATACAAACCGTAGTTGCAACCACCAACGGGGAGAAACGGAATTTGCTCCGCTCTTTGCGGATAACGAAGCAGAGGCACGCCACGGTCAGCACTTGGAAAATGGAGCCGAGGATGTCCACCACCGGCGTTACGGACTCCGTCCGCAGGATGTCATTCGGTGCAGGGAAGGCAAACCAGATGAAGTTCGGGAGCATCACCAACAGGAAAAGGAGCAGCCCCCAAATGTCGAAGCCGAAACGATAGCGAGAGTTCTGTATGATATTCATTTTCAAAGAAATATCTTAGATAACGATTTGGCATCTTGAAAATTATGCTAATAGAATAATTCTAATAGCATAATTTCATAAAAAGTCCGTGATTTTGCGTGACTATTTCCAGTAGCGGGTTCCGAGATATTCCATCAGTTCTTTGTAGTCATCGTTTCCTTTCAAGGGGGAAAGCAGGTCTTGTGGGTCGATGATGATGAATTTGGATGAATCCTTCAACATGGGAATATACTCCTTTTCTACAGCTTCTCGCAGTCCAGAATTGCCCTTGGGAATTACGTTCAAATGGAAAAAGTTTTTTGCCAACCCTTTGTGTTTTATTTGTTCGCATAACAAAGTTTGACGCATTAATTCATAACTGGGCTCTTGAAAATAGATAGAGTTCGGAATCCTACCATTTTTGGGCATTTTAAGTTGGTCGGATTCTTTTATCAGTCCTTCATAACGATCCAATCGCTTCTGACAAGTTTTATCTTCCTTTTCGTATGTCTCGGTATATTTCCATTCTATTGGAATTAGCCACGTTTCATTTCCTTTGCGAGCCAAAACCATCGCGTCTATGGAAGTCCACATATAGCCACGATGGGCACCTATGTCATTTTCACCTATCAGATCATCGTTTTTATATGCAAACTCAAAAGACAAATACCCATCATCATCAATAAGCGAAGACAATACCTCATCAAACTCCATTTTTGTGGCATGATTGACAATAGAGAGAATAGCATCTTTATCTTTTCGTAAAGCAAACAGATGGTTAAGACAGTGGATTTGAGAGGAGAGCAAATGACCGGTGGGGAAATATCTATCCTCATCTTCACGCCACCATGCAATGTCGTATCTTTTAAAATAATCAAGAGCCAACCATGATATAGGTTGAAATAAATTGCTTAAGCTATCTTCAGGACGAAGAATATAATTCAAATGAACTCTTTTAGTGAAATTTCCGAAATCGTCATAAAAATTCCAGTGACCTGAGTTTTTTGCTTCTTTGAAGAACCTGCTATAATAGCATTTCAGTTGTCGTTTTGTTTCTTGATCTTTATATTTTGTCATAATGTCTTTAAAATTTCTTCTTTGTCAATGATATTTTTAACGTACAAACCATAACCCATATACGAGGAGGTAAAAAACTTACAGTCATCCATTTCTTCAAGTTCATTTTTTAATTGTTTACTTGCCGGTTTGTAATTGGCTAACAAGCAGTAGAATTCTAAATCCCCAACAAGTTGTAGCTTGGTTTCTTCGGTGATATTTTCTATTTTTGAATTTGCTTTAATGAGACCAAGCTCACATTTCTGCTTGAAAACAGTTAGCATATCATTCATAAAACTCTTTTTGGCTGTTGGATTGCTACAGAATTTTTCAAAATCATTTTGATGCTGTTTCAAACCAGGATTCGATTCTGAAGTGCGTACAGTATCTATTCCCTGCTTAACTTCAACAATAGCCATTGAGACATTATTTGATTTTCGTGCGATAGTGGATGAATCCCATCGTAACACAACTAAATCAAATCTACCAACACTGTCTTGGTATTCCATATCTACTATGAAAAAATCTGTGTCATTTGAATTTGGAGAGTAGTTGTTTTCTTTGACGACAAGTTGTTGGATTTCTTTTTCTCCTAAATGATTTTTGGGACTACAAACAATGTACTTGTCTATAGCATGTTTTGCTTGGGGAATGTAGTTTTCAAAATCTCTAATACAACCTGTAGGCATTGACGCTTTCCCTTTTTTATACTCTGCATCAAGTGGTTTCCATGTATAGGTTCCATCATTTTCTTCTTTAATTGACAATAAAGCTCCACCTCGGTAGTACACAGTTATTTCCTTGCCACGCAATTCTAAATCAAGAGTATCATCGTCTTTAATGTACTCTAATAAGTTTTTCCATTCTCCATTGAGTTTTTTCATGAAATTTTCTGATAACTGTCTCATAACTAATTATAGTTTAATGTTTTAATAATTTAACTCTTCTTCCAAAAAAGCGGTCATGTCCGTGTCGAAGACAATGTCCTCCGGCATTGGAGGCATCTTCCGAAAAATTTTGTTGCTTCCCGCAAAGATCTCCTCATTTTCCAGAAAATCATGCAGTTTTTTCATAAGGTACAACCTGTTTTCTTCCACCAGCTCCAACACCGCATCACTCAAAAAGTCGTGAATCTCGTTTTTCAGTTGTATCTGCTGCACCTCGCTGAATGCGACATCTGCTGTCTCTAAGTAAGCTTCCCACTGGGGCATGTCATAACACAATTCAACCATTCCTTTCATACTGTTTTTTGCTTTTGAATTTCGTGGCAAAAATATAGGGTCGGTATGTCATTCTGTGTCATAGTGAGAAAAATTTTTACGATCATTCATTCGCAGCCATAAAAACGATCCATCTCCCATTTCTTCGGATTCTGTTCAATGTAGAGGACAATTTCGTTCATTTCGTCCCTGTTCCTTACAATGCGGTCGTGATACCGTGGTTGCCATGAAAAAGGTATCTGATTGGCATTGGCGTATTTAGTAACAGCGGATTTGAATTGTCCGATAATATGAGACAATCGTCCGCACCGATTTGCCCTGCGTTGCATTTCGGGGTCCTTTCCCGCAGATACGGAATTTCCGTCTGTAGGGCTGTCCTTTGTAGGGCTGTCACACTGTGGCAGCCCTACATTCCCGGTGATTTGCACCTTTGTAGGGCTGTCATAATATGGCAGCCCTACAGGATATGGCAGCCCTACACCACCGTCCAATAAAATCACCATGTGGATATGGTTGGGCATAACGACGAATAACGGAACCTCTACGTCGGGATGTATTTCGCTGATTTTCATTATACATTGGCTTGCGTACTTTCCCACATCCGTCAGCTGCATTGCGCCATCGACAACCTCACCAAAGAAATGCAGACGATTCTTAGTACAAATGGTTACAAAATATTCTGCACCATTGTAATCGTGCCATTTGGCTCAGGGAGATTTTCTGTCGTGTAATTTCATTATATATTAATTTAATCGTTGTTTGTAGGGCTGTCATAATATGGCAGCCCTACAGGATATGGCAGCCCTACAGGATATGGCAGCCCTACAGGATATGGCAGCCCTACAGGATATAGCAGCCCTACAATCCCCTGATCTCCCGCTGCAGCCGCTCCAGGAACCGTGCCGCGTCTCCGCCGTCCATCTGCACGTGGTGGAACTGGAACGATACCGGCAGCAGCGTCTTGAACCAGCTCTTGCGGTACTTGCCCCACATCACCATGGGGTTGAGGAACTTGTCGGTGTATTGGTTCACCACGCAGTCGAGCTCGGTCTGGATCATGGCGGAGGTGCCGACAATCATGTAGCCGTCGAGGAAGCTGCTCTGGCACTCCTCCGCCACATTAGTCGTCAGCTCCAGATAGTCGCGGTTGAACTGCTGCAGATCGGCGGAGAAGGGGATGTCGCATGAGTTGATGCCGCCCTTGCGGTTGCGCACCACCACGTTGATGGCGATCCGGTCGTAGCGGAACAGTTGGCCGCCCTCGGGCAGCAGGTAGAGCTCCTCGGTTTCGGTCGCCGCCTTGCCGATGCACCAGCACATCAGCGTGTTGAACTTCACTCCGCTCTTCTTGCTGAGTCGTGCCAGACGGCTCACATCCATCGTCTTCACCAATGTCACCATCGGCATCGGTGCATTCAGCCACATCTCGAAGGCGAATGCCCGTTTGGTTTCTTCAGGGTTGATTTGTTGTTTCATAATACTATCTCCTTTTGAACATCACTAACTCTGCATCCGCACCGTCCTTGCCGTATTCGCTCACGAGGATGCAGTGTTCGTCGCAAGCGATACCGAAACAACGACCGTTTGCACCCTGTTTTTCGACCTGATTGCCCCAATAAGTAGCGTTGTCGTCAAGGAGTTTCACCTTGTTGCCGTTGATGACATACTCCATGTTGACGAACGAGCCCTGCAGCACGAAGAGGTTGTTGATGCGCGGCATATCCTTGATGCCCAACTTATTGACCTCGTCAATAAGCTGCTGCTTGATGGGTGAGGTGGCATGCGGTAGTTGATCGGCGGGCAGTCGCCAGCGTTTCAGATTAGGGTAATACTGACGCAGTACCTCTTTGTACTCCTCGCGAGTAAGGTTTTGACCGGTGTTTTTGTTGTACTCCTCCACAAATTGCGCGCAGAATTCCACCATCTCTTCCATGGTGAAGTCGCCGGTGAAGGCACCGTCCTTGTAGCAATAGATGCAGTATTCTTCGTTCTTGCTGCCGTCGGCGTTCGTGCCAAGGATTTCCGGAGTGAGCGGCATGCCGCAACTTTGACAAAATGTAGTTTCCATAGTATGAATTGTTTTTTAGATGGCAAAAGTACGGACTTTTGATGTTTTTCCCATATCAAAACAGACAAGTTACTAAAACCTCCTCGTCCGGCGGCAGTACGCCTCGTACTCGTCGCCGAAGTCGCGGCGGAGGCGTCGCTCCTCGCTGATGACCTGCACCAGCATGATGGCGAAGAAAAGCACCCACACGAGCGCGGCCTGCCAGGTCCACAGCCAGACGACGGCGCCGGCGAGGTAGGTGAGCGTGCCGGTGAGCATCGGGTTGCGGTTGAGGCGGTAGGGGCCGTCGGTCATCAGGTGCTGCGTGCGGGGCGCCACCTCGTGCCCGAAAGCGTCCATCGGGTTGCCCTTGCCGCGCCGCTTCATATAGACGATGGTCCACACGCTCAGCGACAGTCCACCCAGCATCAGCACGCCGGTGATGGAGGCTCTCACGGCGCCGATGTGCTCCAACTCCGGCATCCCCGACACCAGCCACATCACCGTCGGCATCAACGCCACAAAGAGCACACCGCCCAATGCATAACCGATAATTTCACGCAGTAGTTTCATGATTCTCCATTTTAGTTCAAAATACGGATTTTCCCCTTGCCATAAAAAACGAGAGCGATTGTCGAGCGGCAAAGATACACAAAATTCACACACATCCAGAAAAAAGATTGTACCTTTGCCGCCCGATTTATTAATAAAAAAGAGATGAAAAAACTGGCTATTATATTATTGGCGTTTTTGGTTGTAGAGACGTTTCATGAAACGTCTCTACAGGCGCAGGACCCAACCCATTATAAACAGATTGTCAAGGAATTGACCTCTGCCAAATACCAAGGACGCGGCTACGCCTACGGCGGTGCCAACAAGGCGGGCAAATACCTGAAAAAGGAATTCAAAAAGGCGGGGGTGGATGAAATCACCTGCCAGCCGTTCACCATCGACATCAACACCTTCCCCGGCAAAATGGAGATGTCGGTGGACGGCCGTGCGCTGACCCCGGGCGTGGACTTCTCCATGCGCGAGTACTCGCCGGGCGTGCAAGGCACCTACAAGCTCTATTACGTGGACACGGCCAACTACGACGCCGACAAGATGTTCGCCGACCTCGCCAAACCCGAGTACAAAGACTGCTTCGTGGTGTGCGACTTTTTCTTCTCCTACCATCATTACCAGGATTTCCAGAAGGTGTGGGGCGGCAACAGCTGCGCCAATGCGGGGATGATCCAGACGTGGGAGCCGCTGCTGAAGTTCTACAAGGCTTACGGCGAACGGATTATGGGCAAGCCCGTCATATGGGCCACCTCGGATTTCCCCAAAAATGCCCATAGCATCACCGTCAACGTGGAGAACAAGATGCTGACGGGATACAAGCTCTTCAACGTCATCGCCAAGGTGGAAGGCAAGCGGCACGACAGCTGTTACGTCTTCACGGCGCACTACGATCACCTGGGCAATCTCGGCAAGAAAGTTTATTACGCCGGCGCCAACGACAACGCCTCCGGCACCGCGGCTATCGTGACGCTGGCGGCTTACTATGCGAAACACCAGCCCGAGTACGACATGTACTTCATCGCCTTCTCCGGGGAGGATGCCAACCTGCGCGGCTCCGAGTACTACGCAGAACATCCCCTCGTGCCGCTGACACAGATCAAGTACCTGTTCAACATCGACATGATCGGCGACAACAACCCCATCCAGTACTGCGAGGTGAGCGACGAGGGAATGGGCGGCTATGCCCTTTTCGAGAAACTCAACAAAGAAAATAGCTACTTCAAGGACCTGAACCGCGGGGAGTTGGCCGGCAACAGCGACCACTACCCCTTCGCGGTGCGCCACGTGCCCTGCATCTTCTTTGAAAACGAGGATGGCGACGCCTTCAAGTTTTACCACACCCCCCTGGACACCTACGACAACTTCCTCATCGACACGTACGAACCGCTGTTCAAGTTAGTGCGGGATTTTGTGGAGCGGTATTAAACCGCAAAGGGGAGTCTTCCTCCCCAAAAAAATCGGTAATATTGCCAAAAATAGTTTGGTGATATGGTTCCATTGATTTTGTCAGCCCCCAGATAGTCATTCATATCTGTGGTTATATTTGTCCATTTTCTTTGCTTGCGCCCAAAGAAAATAGACGAAAGCCGCGAGTAAGCGAGCAAAAAGAAAGCTTGCTTGCTTTTTCGAGCGAGAGCGTCTTATGCAAAAGAAAATGCGCTTTGCCGCCTTGCGACTTCGAACTCACGTCATATTTCTGTGAGTATTGATTTATTTGCACTCACCTCGGAGAGGTGATATCTCAATAACCCCAGATAAGGCCGTCAGGCCGCAATCTGGGGACGGGAAGGCATCGTGCGTCTGCCCGCGGCACGGGCGGCAGGAACAGAAGAACACCGCAGGTGATGCCGCGGAAGAGAGAGACTCACCAACTACTGATATCTATACCCGAAATTTTCACTCAATTCTGAACGGCGTCAGTTTTTCAGATTCTTCCCACCCGCACCGCACTACGCCCATGGTAGGATGTACCTCAAAACTGTACACGCCGCTGTCGGTACACTCCATTACGGCGATATGGGAAAAGCGGCTAAGATCAGCTGTGTCCCGTACAAAAACCAAGTCTCCAGTGCAGAAGTCGCAGTTGCAAAACATCCTGTCGGTCTGTTGCGATTGGGTATTGGACCTGCACCCTGCCATCATAGCGAGGACAAGCATCACCGAATAAAAAAACGCCAGTTTTTTCATGGTTTGTTCGTTGTTTTTTTGCGATCATAATAAAGGCGGGCCTCGCCCCATGTTTCGCGCGGGGGCAGGAAGAACCCGTAGTACGGACTGGCAAATTCAAAGTCGGGCTCGGTTTCGAGCGAACAGCGGTGAATCATGCGGCCGTTCCCGTCCACATAGCCCATCTTGCCGTGCTCGTCCCAAACCGCCCAGTAATCCATGTCGTTCGAAGTACCTGCGAATGACAGACCTTCATAATAGGGCGTTATGCGACGGTCGTCATAAGCCGCCCACTTTCCCTGCTTGTTGGCAATGAAAAGAGGGGGCAATTCTCCCGTAACACCCCAACAAGAGAGGATTTTCCTTCCGCCCTTGAAACTGAGAACATCGACCTTTCCCGACGGGCGGCGGGCATAGATAAGGCCAATGTGGCTGATCGCAATCTCGGTGTAGCGGAACGGCACCACCACCTGCCCATCCTTGTCCACAACGCCCCAGTGCAGCGAGTCGGTGGCCACGCTGAAGAACGAATAATGTTGACGGGCCTCCTTATAGCGTTGCGGCAGAAACTCCGCAGTCAAACTGTCACAATTCCCTGACAATCGGACCAACCGCCACTCTCCATCCTGATATACGAGCGGATAATCGTATGGATCACAGTCTGCGCCAAAACTCTGTATGACATGTCCCGAAGTTTCAAGCACATCGTACGTTCCGTCGGTCCGGACCCCCAAGTACAAAGGTCTTTCGCCCAGGGTGGTCAATTCCTTGTAACAGTGGGGAGTAAGCACACGGAAGTGCTCATCGGTCAAGGCCCAAAGGTCCGAAGTGTCTTTCAAGAAAGCGCTGGCGTAATTCAAAGAGATGAATTTGTACTGCACTGGCAGCAGCACAGTACCGTCAGATTTCATCAATCCCGTCAACTTCGATTGCTGGTCCATCATCACCACGTAGGTGCTTTGTCCATAGTACTTGTATTGCGAGGTGAGCGGACAAATCCATCGGGCGGAATAGTCCATCACCCCATACCTGCCATTGGTATCTTCAACGATGATGGTACTGTGTTCAAAATCAATTTCACGGTAAATGATCGGAAGCACTTCATTCCCTTTCAAATCCATACACCCCCATCGGTATTGGCAGTGGGAACGTCCGTCGGGCAGCGTGTCGCCGAGTGGCTCACACCGGAAGGTGATAAGCAGAGGCGCTTGTAGTGCTTTGCCATAGTAATAGCTGCGGTTGAATTCACTAAATTCGAATGACGCAATATTAAAATCCCGGAAAGGGATCACCGTGTCACCCTTGGCATTCACCACGCCGCCATTGTCTTTGTTGGGAATGAGGAAAAGACCGGTTGCATCGATATAGGGGATAGGCTCGGGTTCTGCGGTGTAGCGGAACGGCACCAGCGGCTGCCCGTTCCAGTCGAGAATGCCCCACAGATCGTTGCGTTTGGCCACGATGTAGCCTTCGCGATATTGGTTGTAAGGGGTGAGGTCTTCGTACTCGCAGGGAAGCACCGTTTGGCCGCGGCCGTCAATCAGTCCGAAAAGCGAGTCCTGCCACACCAGCAGCCGCACCTCCCTTTGCGCTGCCGCCGGAGACAAGGGCAGCAGAAGCAAAAGAGCCAATAACAGGGATTTGAAGCGGGAGGGCGTCATTTTTTTTTATGGGAATTATGAGGGGCAAAAATGCAATTTTTTTAAGGAAAAAACAAGGGTGGAAAAACTATTTCATCAATTCCCGTACAGTGGTTATCACCCGTTCACATTCCTCCTGACTTAAATTAAGACCACAATCAATTTCCCTTCCTTTGTAGCGCGTGATTCGGAGGCGGAAGACATTGTCAGCATTATTGGTTAAATTGATAAATGGCTCAAAGCAAGTGCGTCCCCCTACTTCAGTGTTTTTGATGTTACTCCAAGGTATTTTTTTTGATTTTCCAATGATTCTCCCCTTGTTAACAATGTAGAGATTGTTCTCATCATACTGGATTATTTCTTCTCCCTTAACCAACCAAATCACTAATCCTGTCAAGTGGAGAATAACGGTCAGCGTGAACGGTATCAGTAACCCAAGGAATGATAATAATGATATATCTATGCAATCAACTGTTCTATAAAATTTTATAGATATCACAAAGAGGTCAAAAAATTCTGCGATGCAAACAAATAGCGCAAAACAACAGCATGCTCCCATAAAAGAGATAAGCAATTTTGTTGCAGTATTACTTTGAGGGCGACTATGTGATAGCAATTCCATAAACAAAAGTTATTACTTAATTTCGTGGATTGTCGGATTAGGTTTTGCAACAATATCACTCCGCCGCTTCCGCCGTTTCCCCCTCCGTTCTTCGGAAAATCTTGTACCCGATGAGGGCGATGGTGATGGACATCAGCGGGGAGATGATGTTGAACAAACAGTAGGGCAGGTAGTCCAGCGTGGGCACTTTCAGCACCGTTGACTGCGTCATGCCGCAGGTGTTCCACGGCACCAGCACGGAGGTGACGGTGGCGGAGTCCTCGGTTGAACGGCTCAGCAGGCGCCCTTCGTACCCTTTGTCTTTGTAAAGCTGCTTGAAGATGTTGCCCGTCAGCACGATGCTGAGGTACTGGTCGCCGGTGGCCATGTGGGCAAAGAGGCCCGTCCCCACGGTGGAGGTCACCAAAGAGCGGCGGCCGCTCATGCCGCGGGC
>JAEEQA010000080.1 GCA_016285085.1 Bacteroidales bacterium | reverse complement strand
CCTATTTGGGAAAAGACGGCTACGACCAGGCCTATCTCGTAAAGAACGACAAACAGGGGAATCCCCATATCTTCGGGCAGACGTACGCCTCCGGCACCGTGTGGGTGACCAATGCCAACTGGTACATTCCCAACGGCGGACAGTTCCTGACCAAGCTGTCGCCCGAACTTGATTCTGTCATCTGGTCCACCGCCTTCGGCACCGGCGCCATCGGCCTGGACATCTCCCCCACCGCCCTTCTGGTGGATTTGTGCAATAATATATATATGTCAGGATGGGGCAGTCCCTCCATCAACGGCGGGCAGGGCGGAACGTCGGGGCTGCCGATTACTGCCGACGCTTTCCAAAGCACCACCGACAACAACGACTACTACTTTCTCTGCATCAGCGACGATGCCTCGCAGTTGGTCTATGCCACCTATTTCGGCAGTCCGCACGCCCGCGAGCACGTGGACGGCGGCACCAGCCGTTTCGACAACCACGGCCGCATCTACCAGGCCGTCTGCGCCGGCTGCGGAAACTACGACGACTTCCCCACCACCGAAGGAGCATGGTCACAAACCAACAACAGCACCAACTGCAACATCGGCGTCATCAAGTTCGACTTCAACCTGCCGGCAGTGGTCGCCGACTTCCATATCCCGAACACCGTATGCGCGCCCATCATGCTGGAGTTTCACAACGCCTCCCAGCGCATCAGCGATTCCACCACTTTTTACTGGGATTTCGGCGACGGCACCACCTCGACGGCAGAGCAGCCGTATCATTCCTACACACAGTCCGGCACCTATCTCATCACGCTAATAGCGCAGGATGCGGGCAGCTGCAACTTCGCCGACACCGCCTACCGCGAACTGGTGGTACTGTCCAATTCCAACAATGTGCTAAGCGACGTGGGCATCTGTTACGGCGATTTCGTGCAAATTGGGATCCCTCCGTCAGGCAGTTCCATGATCACGTATGAATGGCAACCCCAGACGGGGTTGAGCAATCCAAACATTTCCAATCCGATTGCCGATCCGGAAGTTTCCACCACCTATTACCTGTTCGTTTCCGACGGAGTCTGCATCGACACCATCACCCAATACATTGAGGTGGAGAACCTTCAGGTGGACATCGGCCCCGACCGTGTGATGTGTGCCGGAAGTTCCATCGTGCTTTCGCCCGTCATCACCGGCACCGGGCTTCACTACTACTGGTCCACTTCACCCAACTTTTCACCCTGCATCAACACCGACTTCACCAATCCGCAGTTGGAGGTTAGTCCCACGGAGTTCACCACCTACTATCTGCGTGTGGAAGGCAACTACTGCACGGTGGAAAGCCGGGTCAGCGTGCAGGTTTCCGACTTTTCACTCTCCACGCCGGGCAACTATGTGGTCTGCTATGGCGACAGCATGATGATTTCCGTAACTCCCAGTGCAAATGGAAGCTACAATTACAACTGGCAACCATTAGCTTCCGTCATCAATGGCGGGAACAGCGCCAGCCCCTGGGTTCAGCCCTTGCAGAACACGGTCTATACCGTGACTGCGACCAACGAGTACGGCTGCACCGCCACGCTGGACGTGCCTGTGCAGATCCGCCGTTTCGAATCGCAGGTGGCCGTCACCGACGCATCCTGCCACGGAAGCTACGACGGCACCGTGTCGCTCACGGTGACAGGCGGGGTCAGCCCGTACTATTACAACTGGTCGAATGGAGCCACCACCGCCACCCTTGCGAATGTTTGCGCCGGCCTTTACACGGTGACCGTGACGGACAACACGGGATGCAAGGGGGTGGACAGTTTCCTGGTTGCACAGCCCGCGCCGCTGACCGTGCAGCAGGTGCAGATGCAGCCCGTTTTTTGCGACCAGAACTGCAACGGCTGGATCTCCGTGAATGCATCGGGGGGAACGCCGCCCTATGAGTACCTTTGGCTGCACGGGGCAGAGGGATGCGTGGCCTCGGAACTCTGTGCAGGTCTTTACACGATTGAGGTGTCCGACGGACACGGATGCACCGCTACCGGAATTTTTGCCGTGACCGATTCATCGTCATTCGATCTAACCTACCGGCTCAGGCCGCTTTCCTGCGCCGGGGAGTGCGACGCAGCGATTGCCCTCACGACCGACTTCGCACCGTTTGACCATCAGGTGGTCTGGAACCAAGACCCATCACAAACGGGGGACTCCATCGGAGAATTGTGCGCGGGGAGCTATCAAGCAGTCGTGACGGTGGACAACGGCTGTTCCTACAATATATATTTACAGATAAATCCCGTGTCCGCCTTGCAGTTCGTCAACCTGTTCGTCACCCCGCCGCTTTGTCACGGCGATACGAATGCGGTGATGCAGGCAAGTGTAATGGGCGGGACGGCACCCTATACACTGGAGGTGAACGGTAATCCGGCAGACTTTCCCGTCAGCGGGCTTGCCCCCGGCAACTACCTCCTTTCGGTGACGGATGCGGTCGGCTGTCGCTTGGACACCCTTGTAGAGATTGTCCAGCCCGATCCGTTGCTACTGTCAGAAAGCCACGCCTCCCCACCCTGCCCCGAAATCTGCCTCGGCGCCATCACCTTGTCTATGGCGGGCGGCACGGTTCCGTACCGCTATCAGTGGAACACCGGCGCAAACATTCCCTCCATTGCGGAGCTGTGTACCGGCGAGTATGCCGTCACCGTCACCGACCGCAACGGCTGCACAGCTACACTGTCGCTGGAGCTCACCGATTCCACGACGTTCCCGACCGAAATCGCCGCATGGTGCGACGAGGACACCATCTACGCCGGCGAGCCGACCCACCTGTACGCCACCGAACTGGGCGCGCCGTTCCAGTACCAGTGGACCCCTTCAGCAGGTGTGGAGAAACCGACGGCTCCATCTACCGAAGCCCGGCCGGTCGTCACAACGGACTATGTCGTCGTTGTGACGGACGAGTTCGGCTGCACCCGCACCGACACCGTGCCGGTTTTCGTACGCGACGTAATATGCGAGGAGCCCTACGTATTCGTGCCCAACGCCTTCTCCCCCAACGGTGACGGGAAAAATGACATCCTGTATGTGCGGGGCGAGGTGGTCCGTGAGGTCAGTTTCAAGGTCTATGACCGGTGGGGCGAGAAGGTCTTCGAGACCAGTGACCTGACAAAAGGTTGGGACGGAACGTTCCGCGGGCAGCCCTGTGAACCGGGCGTTTACGACTACCATTTACAAGTGACCTGCCTAGGGATGAAGCGTTATTTCAAAAAGGGGAATGTGACATTGCTGCGTTAGAAAAATACGGAAAAAAAGAAATAAAATATACTTCATTGTTCAAAAAGAGGCATATTTTTGTATAAAAACACACTTTACAGGCAAAAAAAATGAAAAATATTTGCCATGGTGTGTATCAGAAGAAAATAATTGTATATTTGCCGTCCCTAAAAAAGGGAAACAAGTGATGGGGAAAAACACGCTCATCATTACCTTAAAACATTACAAAACAATGTTTTAAGAATAATGGTGTAAAAATTTGGAACCATTGGACTTGCGCCTTTTTGAAGGAAAAAAGTTCCGAAACAGTCGGGCAAAAGAGAGGAATTTAGTAATAACTTAATAATATAAAGTAGATGAAAAAGCTTAAAGTCACACAAGTAAGAAGTTCGATTGGCCGTCCTGCACGCCAAAAGAGATCGCTCCAGGCCCTTGGCCTCCGCAAAATGCACCAGAGCGTAGAACACGAGGGAACCCCGCAGATTCTGGGTATGATTGATTCCGTCAAGCACCTCGTAAACGTGGAAGAAATTTAATTAACAACCTTATTTAAAAACCATTAGAAAAGAAAGACATGAACTTACATACTTTAAAACCGGCAGAAAATTCAACGAAGGGAACTAAGAGAGTAGGACGCGGACAAGGCTCTGGCAAGGGCGGTACTTCCACCCGTGGCCACAAGGGCGCACAGTCCCGTTCAGGTTACAGCCGCAAGATCGGTTTCGAAGGCGGTCAGATGCCTATCTACCGTATCCTCCCGAAACGCGGCTTCAAGAACATCAACCGTGTGGAGTACAGTGCCATCAACATCAGCACCCTGCAGATGATCCATGAAAAGACCAACCTTTCAGAAATCACCCCCGATGTGTTGATCGCCAACGGTTTGGTCAAGAAAAAAGATTTGATTAAGATTTTGGGCAAAGGCGAGCTCACCTGCCAGCTGACCGTGTCTGCCCACGCTTTCTCCGCCACCGCAAAGGAGGCCATCGAGAAGAACGGCGGTGCCATCAGCGTCATCGGCGCACCCGCAGCAGACCAACAATAACAAAACCCCTAATCATATCCATAGATGAAAAGATTTATTGAAACCATAAAGAACATCTTCAAGATTGAAGACCTCCGAAAGAGAATCCTCTACACGCTGGCCATCATCTTGATCTACCGTCTCGGCACGCACATTGTGCTGCCAGGCGTGCATCCCGGCGCGTTGGCAGAGTTCTCCAAGCAAGCCAGCAGCGGTCTGTTCGGCCTTCTGGACCTCTTCTCCGGCGGCGCATTCTCCCACGCCTCTATCTTCGCGTTGGGTATCATGCCCTACATCTCCGCCTCCATCGTTGTCCAGCTGCTCACACTGGTCGTCCCCTACTTCCAGCGTTTGCAGAAAGAGGGTGAAAGCGGACGTAAGCAAATGAACAAAATCACCAGCTATCTGACCGTCATCGTCGTGGCAATCCAGGCTCCCGCCTACATCGCCAACCTTTCAGGCCAGTTCGGCCAGGCCATAGCCCCCGCTATGCACGAGACGGCGTTTTTACACCTTTCCAGATTCTTCTTATGCGCATACATCCTGATGATCGGCGCCACCTTGTTCCTGATGTGGCTCGGTAACAAGATCACTGAAAAAGGAATCGGCAATGGTATCTCCATGATCATCATGATCGGTATCATCGCCCGCTTCCCGAATGCGCTCTATTTTGAGGCAGTTTCCCGTATTACCGACATGAACGGCGGCCCCATCGTTTTCATCATCGAGCTGATTGTGCTGATGCTGGTGATCAGCTTCTCCATCCTGCTCGTCCAGGGCACGCGTCGCATCCCGATCCAATATGCCAAGAGAATCGTGGGCAACAAGCAGTACGGCGGAACCCGCAACTTCCTTCCCCTCAAGGTGAATGCGGCCGGCGTTATGCCGATCATCTTCGCGCAGGCCATCATGTTCCTGCCCCTGACCTTCTTCGGCGCAGCCGACATCACACCCGGCAGCTTCTGGTACAGCCTTATCAACTACAACGGATTGGGATACAACATTGTGTTCTTCATCATGATCATCTTCTTCACTTACTTCTATACTGCCATCACGATCAACCCGACGCAGATTTCCGAAGAGTTGAAGAAAAACGGCGGCTTCATCCCCGGTGTGAAACCCGGCAAGCAGACCGCCCAGTACATTGACGACATCATGTCGAAGATCACCCTCCCGGGTTCCTTCTTCCTCGCCGTCATCGCCATCCTTCCCGCCATCGTCCGCGCCCTCTTCCAGGTCAACGACCAGTTCGCGCAGTTCTTCGGTGGTACATCCCTGCTGATTATGGTCGGCGTGGTGTTGGATACATTGCAGCAAATCGAGTCCCATCTGTTGATGAGACATTATGATGGATTAACGAAATCTGGCAGAATCAAAGGTCGTGCAGGAGGAGCATATTAATGGGAATTCTGAGAAGAGTACACCTGAAGACTGATTCTGAGATAGAATTAATCAAGAAAAGTTCTTTGCTTGTTGGAAAAACCTTGGGTGAGGTTGCCAAACTGATGAAGCCCGGCGTGCCGCTCTACTATATCGACCGAGTGGCGGAGGATTTCATCCGAGACAACCACGGGATACCCTCCTGCAAGGGCTACTGCCCCGGCAGGGGATACGTGCCCTACCCTGCCACCCTCTGCCTGTCGGTGAACGACGTGATTGTCCACGGGATTCCCAACGGGTATGTTCTGAAGGAAGGCGACATCGTCACCGCCGACTGCGTGGCGAGTGTCGGAGGCTGGCACGGGGACTTCGCCTACACGTTCGCCATCGGCGAGGTGTCGGAGGAGAAACGGCTCCTGATGGAGCGCACGAAGGCATCCCTCTACGAAGCCCTTAAGTTCGCGGTCGTGGGCAAGCGCATCGGCGATGTCAGCCATGCAGTGGAAAGCTACCTGAAGCCCTACCGCTACGGCATCATCCGCGAACTCTGCGGGCACGGCATCGGACGCTCCATGCACGAAGCCCCCGACGTTCCCAACTATGGACCGGCGGGGCAGGGCGAGATGATACGACCCGGCATGGTGTTCTGCATAGAACCGATGATTGCCGCAGGCACGCACAAGATCAAGGAGGACAATGACGGCTGGACCATCCGTACCGCCGACGGGAAACCGGCAGCGCACTACGAACATCAGGTCGCCATCAACTCCAAGGGACAGACCGAGGTGATTTCCACCTACCAATACATTGAAGAGGCACTGGGAATGAACAACTAACGACAAAATATAAAGAATATGCCAAAACAACCCCTTATCGAGCAAGACGGCGAAGTGATCGAAGCTTTAGGAAACGCGATGTTCCGCGTCCGTCTGGAAAACGGCCACGTCATCACAGCCGGCATCTCCGGGAAAATGCGGATGCACTACATCAAGATCCTCCCCGGCGACAAGGTTCAAGTCGAAATGTCCCCCTATGACCTCACCAAAGGACGCATTACCTTCAGACACAAATAAATAATAACAATAAAACAAAACAACAATGAAAGTCAGAGCATCTGTAAAGAAAAGAACGGAAGACTGCATCGTGGTCAAGAGACACGGGGTGGTCTATGTGATCAACAAGAAGAATCCGAAATACAAACAACGTCAAGGATAATCAAATAATTTAAAATCATAGAATATGGCAAGAATTGCGGGTATTGATTTACCTAAGAACAAGAGAGGAGAAATAGGCTTGACCTATATCTACGGTATCGGCAGAAGCATGTCTCAGAAGATTCTGGACAAGGCTGGTATCAGTTATGACAAGAAAGTCAGTGAGTGGAACGACGACGAGCTTGCAGCTCTTCGTGGCATCATTGGCGAAATGAAGGTGGAGGGCGCCCTGCGTTCCGAGACCCAGATGAACATCAAGCGATTGATGGATATCGGTTGCTACAGAGGTATTCGTCACCGTATCGGTCTGCCGCTGCGTGGACAGAGCACGAAGAACAACGCACGTACCCGTAAGGGCCGTAAGAAAACCGTGGCTAACAAGAAGAAAGCGACCAAGTAGTTTTAAACGCGGCCTGACGCTATGCGCATAGGCCAGATAGAAAGAACAAAGAAATTTAGATTGATATGGCAAAAAATACCAAAACAACCAAAAAGAAAGTTGTCAGAATAGATGCGAAAGGCAAGGCTTTCGTCTATGCATCTTTCAATAACGTGATCATCTCCCTCACCAACAACGACGGACAGGTCATTTCTTGGTCATCCGCCGGCAAGATGGGCTTCAGAGGTTCCAAGAAGAACACTCCCTACGCCGCACAGATGGCAGCCCAGGACTGCGCCAAGGTTGCCTACGACCTCGGCCTGCGCAGCGTGAAGGTCTATGTGAAGGGTCCCGGCGGCGGCAGAGAGTCCGCTATCCGCACCATCCACGCCTCCGGCATCAATGTGGAGGAGATCATCGACGTCACTCCGCTTCCGCACAACGGTTGCCGTCCCCCGAAGCGTAGAAGAGTCTAATTATTTTTTCAAGAATCAAAAAACAATAAGTTATGGCAAGATATACTGGACCTCGTACCAAAATTGCAAGAAAGTTCAAAGAACCCATTTACGGTCCTGACAAAAATTTAGAGAGAAGAAACTATCCTCCGGGACAGCACGGACAGAACAAGCGCCGCGCGAAACAGTCGGAATATGGCCTGCAGCTTGCTGAAAAGCAGAAGGCGAAATACACCTACGGCATCCTCGAGCGCCAGTTCAAGAAACTGTTCCTCCGTGCCGCCGGTAAGAAAGGTGTCACCGGTGTGAACCTCGTCAAATTGATCGAGTCACGCCTCGACAACGTGATTTTCCGCCTCGGCATCGCCCCCACCCGCGCCGCCGCCCGCCAGCTGGTTTCCCACCGCCACATCCTCGTGAACGGCAAGATCACCAACATCCCCTCCATGCTGCTCGTCCCCGGTGACATCGTCGCCGTCCGCGAACGCTCCCAGGCCCTCGAAGTGATCACCAACTCCCTCAACGGACACACCAACTCCTACTCATGGCTGGAATGGGATGCCAACCTGATGACTGGCAAGTTTATGAATTATCCTGAAAGAGAAGAAGTTCCCGAAACCTTCAACGAACAGGCTATCGTTGAATTGTACTCCAAGTAATCGGGTCGCCTGATTCTCAATCAAAAATTGTTAAATATAAAATTCATAAAAATGGCAATATTAAACTTTCAGAAACCTGACAAAGTGATCATGGTCGAGGCCGACGATTTTCACGGCGTGTTTGAGTTCCGTCCCCTCCAGCAGGGCTACGGCATGACCATCGGAAACGCCCTTCGCCGCGTGCTCCTCTCCTCTTTGGAAGGCTATGCGATCACCTCCATCAAAATCGAGGGTGTCGCACAGGAGTTCTCCTCCATCGAAGGCGTTATGGAAGATGTCACCGACATCGTCCTGAACCTCAAGAAGGTCCGCTTCAAGAACAAGATTGAAGGCACCAACTCCGAAAAGGCCACCATCGTCATTTCCGGACAGAGTTCCTTTGTCGCAGGCGATATGAACCGGTTCCTCAACTTCTTCCAAGTGCTGAATCCGGACGAGGTCATCTGCAATATGGATCCCAGCGTCCGCATCTCCATGGAAGTCACCATCGACAAGGGACGCGGCTACGTTTCCGCCGATGAGAACAAGTCGCTGCACGAAGGCATCAATGTCATCACCATCGACTCCATCCACACCCCCATCAAGCAGGTTCGCTACGAAGTGGACAACTTCCGTGTGGAACAGAAGACCGACTTCGAGAAACTCATTCTCGAGATCTACACCGACGGCTCCATCCATCCCAAAGATGCGCTGAAGGAAGCGGCCAAGATCCTGATCCAGCACTTCATCCTCTTCTCCGACGAGAAGATTCTGGTGGACACTCCGTCCAGCGCCAGCGTGGAAGGCGAGTTCGACGACGAAACCCTGCGGATCAGAACTCTTCTGAAAACCAAGCTTGTGGATATGGACCTCTCCGTCCGCGCCCTCAACTGCCTGCAGTCCGCACAGTTGGAGACCCTCGGCGATGTCGTTTCCATCCATAAGAGCGACCTCCTCAAATTCCGCAACTTCGGCAAGAAGTCCCTCTCCGAACTGGAGGACCTCGTGAAGAACAAAGGATTGGAATTCGGGATGAAAGTAGATAAGTATAAATTAGATAAAGATTAATTGATATGAGACACCAAAGAAGAATCAACCACTTAGGAAGAACGGCCGCTCATAGGAAAGCGATGTTGTCGAATATGGCTTGCTCGCTGATTCTCCACAAAAGAATTTCAACGACCTTGGCCAAGGCGAAAGAACTTCGCAAGTTCATCGAACCGCTGGTCACCAAGAGCAAGAACGACACCACCCACTCCCGTCGTACCGTTTTCGCTTACCTGCACAACAAGTACGCCGTCACCGAGCTGTACCGCGAGATCTCCCAGAAGATTGCTGACCGCCCCGGTGGATACACCCGTATCCTGAAAACCGGCTTCCGTCAGGGTGACAATGCCGAAATGTGCATCATCGAATTCGTTGACTACAACGAGACCTACACACAGGCCAAGGAGACCAAGAAAGCCACGAAGACACGCCGCAGCCGCGGCAAGAAGGCAACCGAAGCTCCCGCCGCAGAGGTCGCTCCCGTTGAGGAAGCCCCCGCAGCAGAAGCCACTCCGGCTGAGTAAGTCTTCCTGAACTGCAAAAAAATAGTTGGGCTTCCGTCCAACTATTTTTTTTCATTTAAAAACCGATGATGAAGAAACTGTTCCTATTGGCGATCCTGATGCTCCCGTGGCTTCTATCGGCGCAATCCGACCGCAAGGTGGATGCGCAGGGGGGCTTGCTGTACCAGTACAGCCGCACCTCCGAGTTGAACCCGCAGAACCCGTCGGAGCGGATTGTCACCTTTGTATTCGTGAACGGAAACGCCCAGCGGGCCGTCACTTTCCGGCAGGAGTCCATCGAGGGCACCGTGCGCTGGATTGACACTGAAGGGGGCGAGACGGGCACCGAAACCATCGTCGATTTCGTGACGGCCAACCTCGCGCCGGGACAAACTGTCGCGTGGAAATACGCCTTCGCACCGAAAACGGGCACTGCTCCCGCCGCCCTTGAGCGGGCCGCCCTCCTGATTATGGAGGAAGATTTTGGCACTGAAAAAATCATGCTGAAATAGGACGTTCCCCTCCTCATTGAGATATTTTATATGCAAATCACCCGACTTCCGTCGGGTGATTTTTATATTGAGTTACGATAAGGAGGCATGTGCGAATGGCTAGCTAATATTGCAATAAAAGATCCTATTTTCAGAGGCAACACGGAGAAGAAGCTGTAATACAAAACTGCAAGGTGGTATAAAAAAAAGCCTCCTCGTGATGAGGAGGCTTGTGGCATTGGGCGACGACCTACTCTCCCACCTTCTTCAGGCAGTACCATCGGCGCGGCCGGTCTTAACTTCTCTGTTCGGAATGGGAAGAGGTGTGCCCCGGCGCTATCGTCACCG
>JAEEQA010000079.1 GCA_016285085.1 Bacteroidales bacterium | reverse complement strand
TCCGCATCATGCCGCTGCCCGTCAGCGCACCGCCGAAGGTGGAGGCGCAGAAGATGAGGAACACCGTGCTCAGCATCCCCGTCATGCCGCGAGTCTGCACCAGATTGGTGAGCACGTCGTTGCCGGTGTCGATGGAGGTGCCGCTGTAGTAGGTAATCATCAGTGCACGGAAGCTGCTTCCCTCGCCGATTTGCGCCACGATGTCGGGCTGCACGAGGAGCATGACGATGCCCGCCACGAGGGCCGACAGGAACAGAATGACCGCCGCCGGCAGCCGCAGCGCGATGATCACGGCGGTGAAGAGCGGCACCAACAGCAGCCACGGACTGATGACGAAGCTGTTTTGCAACCCTTCGGCAAACGAGGCCGCCTGCGTGCTGTCACCGCCCGGATGGAGCAGACTCACCACGAGGAAGACGACCAGCGCGATGGTGACGGACGGCACCGTGGTGATGAGCATGTAGCGGATGTGCGTGAACAGCGGCACCTCGCCTACCGACGAGGCCAGCACGGTGGTGTCGGAGAGCGGGGAGATCTTGTCGCCGAAGTAGGCGCCCGAGATGATGGCGCCGGCGGTCCAGCCCGTCGAAAAACCGTGCGCCGTGCCGATGCCGATGAGGGCGATGCCGACGGTGGCCACGGTGGTCCACGAGCTGCCCGTGATGAGCGACACCAGGGCGCATATCAGGCACGCCATGAACAGGAACAGCGACGGCGTGATGACCTTCATGCCGTAGTAAATCATGGTGGGGACGATCCCGCTCAGCATCCAGCTGCCCGAGATGGCGCCGATGAGGAACAGGATCAGCACGGCGGTGCCGATGGTCTTGATATTGTCTTCAATGGCGCCGCTGATGTTTTTCCACGGCACCTTGTAGCCGACCATGGCGATGGCGGCGGCCACGGCGGCGGCAAACAGCAGGGCGGTCTGGCTGGCACCGTCGATGGCGTCGGAGCCGAACTGCCGGATGACCAGCACCTGCAACACTACAAGCACCACGAAGGGCACGAGTGCGATGGTCCAATGGATGCGGGGGGAGTCGGTGTTCATATTTCAGCGCAAAAATACAACATTTTCAGATTACCAATCATTTCATTTAAGTGAGTCACTTGCATTTTCGGGGCCTTCTGACCATGGTTTTCCTTAGCTGCCACTGGTCTTTCCCCACATGGTCGTAAATGCGAATCCTCACCCGTCCCGTGCCGGTAGGAAAGTATTGTGTAACACACTCTTTGGTGTAAAGGGTGCTTCGTTCGTTGTCCTTCAGCGCCTCAAACTCCACTTTCGCCATCCTATGCGATTTCAAATAGCATTGAACTTTTATGTGGCACGGCTTCAGAACAGCACTGGGCACTTTGCCGGGGTTCTCCAGTATGCACATGGGTTCAAGATTGACATCCAGTAAAACATCTGTGTTAGAAAATTCACAGTTCGCGATAATGATTGTTGTTTGATAGGTGATGTCATCATTGATATTGAAAGTGCCTGCTTTGTCTTGATTGAAACGGACAGCATATTGGCCAGAGCGGATGTCCTCAATCATATAGCGACCCATGGTATCGGTTCGCGTGGTAGCAATCAATGTGGCCTTTTCGTCATCAAATCGGGAACTGCCGTCATCGGTGAAGAGTTCAGCAGACACCTCGCTCAAAGGTTGTCCCCACGGATTGGCGACAATTCCGCTGAGTGTTCCCTGGGCGGAAAGGGGACCTGTTGCCATAAGCAGCATGGCTATCAAAAATGCACGGCGCACTTTATGTAGAAGGCTTTGCATTGTATTGGGATTTTTCAATGCGCAAAAGTACGATTATTTTGGGAATGGAAATTTTTTTCAGGATAATCAAAAAAATTGTATTTTTGCAAACTCTCGTTATAACGATACTTTTATGAAAACTTTGCACTTGTATCATGGTTCGACAAAGGTCATCGAGCGGCCGGTTTTAGGGATAGGAAATCCTAAAAACGACTATGGTATTGGATTTTATTGTACTGAGAATCTTGAACTTGCAAAAGAGTGGGCCAGTACAGAGAAAAGCGATGGCTTTGCCAATCACTATGAAATTAATCTTGAGGAATTGAGCATTCTTCCATTGAATAAAAAGCCCTACCATATTCTGAATTGGCTTTCTATTCTGCTAAAAAACAGGACTTTTGTGCTGTCGCAGGGACTGCCGACGGAAGCAAGAGACTACCTGTTGCAGCATTTTCTGCCTGATTATGAGCAGTATGACCTGTTGGTCGGCTACCGCGCCGATGATTCGTATTTTTCGTTTGCCAACGCTTTTCTGAACAATACCATTTCGTTGGATCAGTTGCGCAAAGCAATGTTTTTAGGGAAATTAGGAGAGCAGGTGGTGTTGAAAAGTGAAAAGGCTTTTTCTCGATTGGTTTTCAAAGAAAGCATCCCGGTGGAGAGCAGTCAATATTATGCCAAACGGATGGCGCGCGACCGACGGGCACGCGAGGATTTCCAAAAAGAGAAGGCTACGGTTCCTGCAGTCGATGCTATCTATATGATTGATATTCTTAGACAAAAATGGGACAATGATGACCCGCGCCTATAACCCTTTGTACCTTGAAGATGCCATGCACAATTTGGGCACCATGCTCGATTGTGCCGTTCGTGTTGCGCACTGCGACCTGTCTGTTTTTTACGAAATGTTTCTTTCGAGCGGGGTGGCGGCGCAAATGGAAACGGGCAATCCCCGTTACGTTGCCGGATTGTCGGGGATGGAGCTGATGCTGGAGGTTTTGAAGCGCTCGTCTGACATTACCCCTCCCGAAACGGCCTACAACCCGCTGGAGCGAACGCCTGAATATTGGGCGGGATGGACGTTGGCCTACTACCAGTGGCAAACCTCTTTTTCATTTTCGTTTATTCAGCGCAACGGGTTGGCTATCAATGTTGTACTTTCGCAATACTCCACCTTGCACGAGGCGGATCTCTCCAAGTTTGTTGCCAGTGCCAATGCCATCATTGAGCAGTGCCTGTCGGAACAGCGTAATGTTTTGAAAACCATACGGAAACAGCAGCGAATCACCCAAAAGGAATTGGCTGGTCTTTCTGGCGTTTCCCTCCGTATGATCCAAGCTTACGAGCAAGGGGATCAGGATATTCGGAAAGCCGAGGCACAGACGGTCTTGGCCCTGTCGCGTGTGCTCGGTTGTGCGCCCGAGGTTATTACAGTTTCGCCATAAACTTCGCGCTCTCCACCACAAACCGCTCGTGGATGCCCTCGCCGATGAGGTTCTCGCCCTCGAAGCACTTCACCGCGAACACCAGGCGGCGGCGGTCCACCTCCACGAGTTCGGCCTCGCACCGGATGGTACTCCCCACGGGACTGGCCTTCAAGTGCTTGATATTGACGGCGATGCCGACGGTGGTGTTGCCTTCTCCGATCTTGTCGCACACGCTCATCAGACAGGTTTTCTCCATGAGGGCGATCATGGCGGGGGTGGCAAATACTTCCAATGCGCCGGAGCCATACACAGCGGCGGTGTCTTTGTGCTCCACCACCAGCTGCTCGCTGTGGCGAAGACCTTTCAAATTGTTATATTCCATAGTTCTTGATAGTTAACGTTCTGAATTATTCCTCAAATACCCAATCTCTTTTCTTTAAAATGTTCATAACAACTTATTTGGATGGCAAAAAAGTGGGATTTTTTTCAACTATTTTTGGCTACAAACATACAAAAAATACAAGTTGTAGCCAAAAATAATTTTTTAAGAAAGATTAATCTACGGTATAACTACCTCTATTCCTTCTTCGGCTCTGTCCGGAGCAACAGCGTGGATTCGGGAATGCTGTATTTTGCAGCCGTGACCTTGTCTGCTTTCACCCGCACGGAGCTTTGTGAATCCGCCTCTATGCGAAATGCGAACCAGTCGCCTTCTTTCTCATAAATGTATTCATCAACCCAATAGGCGCACCCGTTCTCATCCTCGTCCAATTCTGCATCTCCCCTTTTCGCGACCACTTTTCCCACGATGGTTGAAGGTTGTCCGCCATCGAGGAAAGCAACAGAATACTTGAAAATGAGGGAGTCTCCCGTCGCCTCCACCCAAAGCGACTGCCGGGGATTGTCGCCCTCCGACGAATACCTTCCGTGCCACGAGTGTTCGTCCTGGCAGGAACTTCCGTCATTTAATAGGGCAAAATCGGTGGTTTGCTCCCTGAAACTTTTCCCATGTATGAAGAACCACACGATTGATGCGACAAGCATCAGCACGGCCGCGATGCCAAAAATCCTTCGGAGGGTCTTGATTGTCATGATGTTTTACTGGCTAATGGGGGTGGTTTGCCGACGCTTTCGTTAACCGGCGGCAAAAATACAAAAATCCGGCAATTTACAGGAATATGAGGTTATTCCGACTCACGCGGGGTTACTGAAACCTCAGCCCTCGTGGAGAACGAATTGTCTGCAATTTCCAGAGATACGGTGTGGCTCCGAAATCGCACGTTACGCACACTGTTTTCCCGGATAAAGCAGCTCGCAGCGTTCAATGATGCTATTGGCTCTGTCAAAGCCGGCATCACAGACTTTCTTTTCTTTGTTCCCGTCGTAGCCCATGACGAGATGCATGGTTTCATATCCGAGATTCAGGAAATGAAGCAGTTTGCGGTCTCTTTTCCCGGCTGCTTCTTTGTATTTCTCTATAGAGGGACGACCCTTGCCTTCCCGTATCTTGAGGACAGCATCAAGGGCGACCAGGCAACCGCACCACAATATGTTTCCCGCAGTCTTGATATATTTGCTGTCAGTATAGCTTCTCAACTCAGGATCGTAGTTGGCTTTCTGGATGATTTCCTCTGCGTTGGCCACATATCGGCGTGCTTCTTCAATTGGATTTTCTATTTCCACAATCTGGCGTTTTTAATCGGGCTGCAAAGATATAACAAAATATTTGGTTTTTGAATGTGTTTTTGAAAAAATTTTATTGCTGAAAATAAGTGTGTTGTGAATTCTTTCAGCAATAAAATACGGAATTGTTATTGCCTTAATTTTAATTTTTTTGTGGATATTGTATAACGTGCTTGATAGAATAAAAAAAAACGTTGTACTTTTGCAACCTCAAATTTGAAAGACATTTCGGAAACGGATAAAAACAACAGGATTATTCAGACGTAAGAGGTGGGCATTGCACACACTCGCCGAAATTTCAAAAGAAACCCACACTGCGCGGATAAGGTTAAGCTTTGCTCCTTCCATGTGTGGGTTTCTTTTTGCCCTGAAAAAATGCAATTTTTTATTTTTCCCAACTGAAAAAATGATTACCTTTGCCCGCTTTTTGTGTGTGGAAGCCCCTTTTGTGCAACAGGGGCGGGGAGGCGTTTGAACTGTTTATAAAACAACAAAATAGAAGAAATTCATCTTATTAATCATAATCTAAAACCAATCGTTATGTATCAAAATTTTCAAGCTTTCCTGCAAAATGAGCTGAACGGCATCAAAGAAGCAGGCTTGTACAAGAACGAACGTATTATTGTTTCCCCGCAAAGCGGTGAAATCACCCTCCAGAACGGTCAGAAGGCCCTCAACTTCTGCGCCAACAACTACCTCGGCCTGGCCAACAATCCGAAGCTGATTGCTGCCGCCAAGGAAGCCCTCGACACCCACGGCTACGGCATGGCCTCCGTGCGTTTCATCTGCGGCTGCTCCGACCTCCACAAACAGCTGGAAAAGAAAATCGCTGAATTTTTCGGCACTGAAGATACCATCCTCTACGCCGCCTGCTTCGACGCCAACGGCGGTGTTTTCGAACCCCTCCTGAGCGACCAGGACGCCATCATTTCCGACGCCCTCAACCACGCTTCCATCATCGACGGCGTGAGACTCTGCAAGGCCGTGCGTTACCGCTACGCCAACGCCGACATGGCCGACCTTGAGGAACAGCTCAAGAAAGCCCAGGCCCAGCGCTTCCGCCTCATCGTCACCGACGGTGTCTTCTCGATGGACGGCAATGTGGCCCCCCTCGACAAGATCGTGGAACTCGCCAACAAGTACGACGCCATGGTCATGGTGGACGAATCCCACTCCGCCGGCGTGGTCGGCAAGACCGGTCGCGGCGTGACCGAGCACTACAACCTCCGCGGCAAGGTGGAAATCCTCACCGGCACCCTCGGCAAGGCATTCGGCGGCGCTATCGGCGGCTTCACCACCGGTAAGAAGGAGATCATCGACATGCTCCGTCAGCGTTCCCGTCCGTACCTCTTCTCCAACTCCATCCCGCCGATGGTGGCCGCTGCCGGCTGCAAGATGGTGGAGATGATGTCCGAAACCAACGAACTTCAGGACCGCCTGCACGAAAACACGGCCTACTTCGTCGAGAAGATGAAGGCCGCCGGCTTCGACATCAAGCCCACGCAGTCCGCTATCTGCGCCGTGATGCTCTACGACGCCAAACTGTCACAGGAAATGGCCGCCAAACTCCAGGAAGAAGGCATCTTCGTCACCGGTTTCTACTATCCGGTCGTTCCGAAGGGACAGGCCCGTATCCGCGTCCAGGTTTCCGCCGCACATACCCGCGAGAACCTCGACAAATGCATCGCCGCATTCACCAAGGTTGGTAAGGAATTGGGCGTGTTGAAATAATGAATTAATGTGGCGACACGGTGTGTCGCCACATTAAATTTAAAATTTGAAAATTTATAAATTAAATAGAATGGCAGATCAAATCATTAGAAAAGACGACATCGTCGTCCGTTTTGCTGGCGACTCCGGCGACGGTATGCAGCTGTCGGGAACCCTGTTCTCGGATGCTTCCGCCCTGACCGGCAACGACATCGCCACCTTCCCCGACTATCCGGCGGAAATCCGCGCCCCGCACAACACCATCGCCGGTGTGAGCGGCTACCAGGTGCACGTGGGTACCCACATCTACAGCTCCGGTGACAAGTGCGACATCCTCGTCGCCATGAACCCCGCCTCCTTCAAGTCCAACCTCAAGTGGGCCAAGAAGGGCGCCGTCGTCATCGTGGACATCGACACCTTCACCGAAGAGGCCATGAAGAAGGCCGGTTACGAATCCGACCCCTTCACCGACGAGCTCGAACGCGAGTACGCCATCGTCAAGGCTCCTGTCACCTCCTTCACCGAAAGAATCGGCAAGGAACAGGGCGCCGACAAGAAGACCTACGACAAGTGCCGCAACATGTTCGCCCTCGGTATCATCTTCTACATGACGCACAAGACGCTGGACCAGACCTTCGCCTACCTCGAACGCAAGTTCGCCAAGAAACCCGATGTGGTGAAGCTCAACAAGGCTGTTTTGACCGAAGGTTACGAGTACGCCGACAAGGTGGAACTCATTCATTCCCATATCATTGAGGCTGCTCAGGCCGAAATGCCGAAAGGCCGCTACCGCAACATCACCGGTAACGTTGCCACCGCATGGGGTCTTCTGGCCGCTTCCGAACGTTCCGGACGCCAGCTCTTCCTCGGTTCCTATCCTATCACCCCCGCAACGGACGTGATGGTGGAATTGGCGAAACACAAAGCGCTGGGTGCAAGAGTGTTCCAGGCTGAAGACGAAATCGCGGGCGTTTGCTCCGCCATCGGCGCCTCCTACGCCGGTGCGTTGGCCTGCACCTCCACTTCCGGTCCCGGCCTCTCCCTCAAGAGTGAGGCTCTCGGTCTGGCCGTGATGGTGGAACTTCCTCTGGTTGTGGTTGATGTGCAGCGCGGTGGTCCCTCCACCGGTCTGCCGACCAAGACCGAGCAGAGCGACCTGAACCAGGCGTTGTACGGCCGTAACGGCGAGGCTCCCCTCATCGTGGTCGCCGCCTCCAGCTCCGCCAACTGCTTCTACTGGGCCTATAATGCCGCCAAGCTGGCATTGGAGCACATGACCCCCGTCATCCTGCTCACCGACGGTTACCTCGGCAACGGCTCGCAGCTGTTCCGTATCCCGAAGGTGGCCGACCTGCCAAGCATCACGCCGCGTCTGGCCAAGCCCAACGACCCGAACTACCGTCCGTTCCGCCGCGATCCCGAAACGTTCGCACGCGAGTGGGCGCTTCCGGGAATGGAAGGCCTCAGCCACCGTGTCGGCGGCTTGGAGAAATGCCCCGACGGTCCGCTCAGCACCGATCCTGAAAACCACGCCCTCATGACCTACAACCGTCAGGAGAAGGTCAACCGCGTCGCCAACTACATTCCGGAACAGGAGGTTACGGGCGATCCCGATGCCGACCTGCTCGTGGTGGGTTGGGGCGGTACGGCCGGCGCTCTCACCCTCGCTGTCGAAGAATTGAACAACGAAGGCAAGAAAGTGGCCTACACCCATTTCAACTACATCTGTCCTCTGCCGAAGAACACGGGCGACATCCTGCGCAAGTACAAGAAAATCGTGGTCTGCGAGCTGAACAACGGTCAGTTTGCCGGCTACCTGCGCACCCAGTTCCCCGAATGTCCGATGAAACAGTACAACAAGATCATGGGACTTCCTTTCGAGGTGGGCGAATTAAAAGATTGTTTCACTAAAATTTTAGGAGAATAAGTTATGGCAGAAAGACATTTTGTTCCCAAAGCGGAATGTGCATATACAAAAGCTGATTTCCAAAGCGACCAGATGGTGAAATGGTGCCCCGGCTGCGGTGACCACGCCATCCTGGCTTCCCTGCTCAACACGTTTCCCAAGACCGGCCACAAGAAGGAGAATATCCTGATGGTTTCCGGTATCGGATGCTCCTCCCGTATTCCGTATTATGTTGATACATACGGATTCCACAGCATCCACGGCCGTGCCTGCGCCATCGCTACCGGTGCCAAGCTGGCCAATCCGGCTCTCAGCGTGTGGGTGAACATGGGCGACGGTGACTCCATGGCCATCGGCGGCAACCACCTGATCCATGCCGTCCGTCGTAACCAGGACCTGAACATCACCATCTTCAACAACGAGATCTACGGTCTGACCAAGGGTCAGTACTCGCCGACCACCAAGTTCGGCCAGGTGACGAAGACCTCTCCGTTCGGCACCATCGACTACCCGTTCAACCCGGGTGAGTTGGTGATGGGCGCGCAGGGCACCTTCTTCGCCCGCGCTCTCGACTGCGTGCCGGGACTGACCACCGACATCATGACCCGCGCCGCCCAGCACGACGGCACCAGCGTGGTGGAAGTTCTTCAGAACTGCATGATTTTCAACGACAAGGCCCACGCCGCCATCACCGACCGCGCTGTCCGCGACGACCGTACCATCGTCTTGGAGCACGGCAAACCGATGATTTTCGGCAAGGAGAAGAACAAGGGTCTCCGTTTCAACGGACGCTGCCTCGAAGCCGTCACCATCGGTGAGAACGGCATCACGCTGGACGACATCATGATTCATGACGAGACCACCGAGGACGCCGGTATCCACATGATGCTGGCCCGCATGAGCGGCGACCTTCCCGTTGCCCTCGGCGTGATCCGCAACGTCAAGAAAGTCTCCTACACCCAGCTCTATGAGGACCAGATGGACGAGTGCAAAGCCAACGGCAAGTACAAGTGCGTCGATGACCTCCTCAACAGCGGCGACACGTGGGAAGTGTAGAGACGCAAAATTTTGCGTCTCTACAAATTGAAAACGGACAGCTGCGGCTGTCCGTTTTTTTGCTATCTTTGCACGCTTTTTTGAAACCATGTTTAATTTAATTTTTTTAATTATGAAAAAAATCACATTATTGGTCGCCGTTTTGGCACTCGGACTTTTCTTTGTGTCCTGCAACAAGGAAGGGCAGTTTACCCCGAAGAATAAAATTGACAGGGTTTGCTATTCCGGAACTTACAAGTATGAGGTGTATTCTGACGGCTATTGGAGCACGCAGAACAACAGCAATACCTCCAAGTATATCCAAGAAATTTGGAATTGGGACGGCAAATTGCTGAAAAGCATCACCTACTACAATTCCGATGGTGAAATGAGTTATACTGAAAACTATGAGTATGACGGAAAACGTCTTGTGTCTATCTCATGGGGCAGTGCCGGTCGCTACACTATTAATTATGAGAAGGGCAAAATTTCCTCCATTGAAGCGTATGATGGCACTGTGAAGATGTTTTCGGCGGATTTCACCCATGAAAACGGAAAAATCACCAATATCAGATGCACTGATTATGACAACAAATCTTCCGTTAATGCGCTTCCTTTGAACGTGTTCCGCTTCTTCATTCCGGAAGCCAGCATGGAATCTATCGCTATGTCGCTGGCAAAGATTCATGAAAAAGCCACCACGAAGGACATCTATAGTTATGACATCAAATTTGAATGGGATGGCAAGAACGTTTCCAAAGTGACTTGGGAGGAAGGCGCATACTGGGAATCCAATGAATACACGTACGACAACAAGTTGAACCCCTATGCCGGCCTGTTTGATTTGGACGAATTCGGTGTGACTGAAATCCTCTCCAAGAACAATGTCACCCGCCGTGTCTATCGCGACTCTGACAATGACTACAAAGAACGCGATTATATTTACACGTATGATGGCAAAGTTCCCACGATGCAGACCTGTTCTTATACAAACACGTATGATAACTATCGCTACTCCTATACCGACATTTATTACTACGAATACAAATAATCTCCGTTTTACCGGATACAAAAAAGGCAGCCCAAAAACCGCGGGCTGCCTTTTTTTTGTGGGATTTCGCAGAAGGGAAGGGGTGGAAATGTAGAGACGTGGTGCACCGCGTCTCTACAGACCACGCACAGATGATGCCCGGTGAATCGTGGTGACTCAAAAGTTGGGGGATGGAAAAGAATGGGGGGGTGAGAAGGATATGGTGCTAGAAAATTTAGAT
>JAEEQA010000078.1 GCA_016285085.1 Bacteroidales bacterium | reverse complement strand
TCCTCGTGGGAACGGAATCGGGAACCTATACCTTGCGCCGCCAGACCATAAATGGCTGCGACAGCGTTTTCACCCTTTCCCTGACGGTCAATCCCACCGTTTTGCGCAGTGATGAGCTGGCGCTTTGTGAAAGCGAGTTGCCGTATATCTACGGAGACACCGTTTTTGGACAGGGCACGCAAAGCGGTACGTTTGTTTTCCGCCGCACGGCTCATACCGGCTGCGATAGCATTGTCACACTGGCTCTTACGATTAATACCCAGGGCTATCAGCAGAAATCGTACGAGATTTGCAGCGCCGAACTTCCTTACGAGACCGCCGACACCACATTCCCGGTGGGGACGCTCTCTGGAACATACAATATTATATATGGTACGCCCAACGGATGCGACAGTGTCGTTTCCATTGCTTTGACCGTCCATCCCGACTACAACGAAGTGGTTTCGGAGGAAATTTGTGAAAACGACCTGCCATATATGTGGCGCGACACCACGTTCGCCGAAGGGACGCGCAGCGGCCTGTACCGCTTTGCCCGCACGACTCCGTTCGGTTGCGACAGCTCTGTGACGTTGGCGCTGATTGTCCACCCGAGTTATGAACAGGAGGAAACGGCCGACGTGTGTGCAAACGGCTTCCCGTATGAGTGGCGCGACACGACGTTCCTCGCAGGAACGGAGAGCGGCTACTTCGTCTTCTATCGCCATTCGGTGAACGGCTGCGACAGCGTGGTGACATTGCATCTTGAAGTGAATCCGATTTATAATCAGGAAGAAAGTCTTGAGATCTGTCAGGATGAGTTGCCGTATGTGTGGCGCGACATCACGTTCCCGGAAGGTACGATCAGTGGCACACACACCTACCATCGCCAGTCTGCCTCCGGCTGCGACAGCACGGTGACGTTGTCGCTCACGGTCTATCCGACCTCGGTCCAGAACTACAGTCTGCGGATCTGCTCCGCCGACCTTCCGTACTATTGGGATGTCACGGACACCACTTTCGGAGTGGGAACGGAGTCGGGACAGTACCGCTTCCGCTACACGAATGTGCTCGGCTGCGACAGCAGTGTCTATTTGAACCTGACGGTGAATCCTTCGTATGAGATTCTGGACACGCTCACACTTTGCCAGAATGAGTTACCTTATCCGTACCCGTTCGCTCCGAACCATTACATTTCGGCCAATATGTCCTCTGGCGATTACACCTACACACGCCCGATTGCGGCAGGTTGTGACACTACCATCTACCTGCACCTCGTCATTCACCCGAGTTATTCCCAGCAGGAGAGCGCGTTTGTTTGTGAGAGCGAGTTCCCGTACCAGTGGCGTGACACGACCTTTATGGAAGGCACGGTTTCGGGCACCTACTATTTCAACCGGACCTCCCAGTTTGGCTGCGACAGCGTGGTTTCGCTGATGCTGGTTGTCAGTCCGCTCCCGACGGTCAATATAATGACTGTCCCGAACGGCGCTGTGACGATGCTGATCTGCCAGAGCAATGCCAACACCTTTGAGTGGAGCACGGGTGAAACGTCGAATATGATTGTCGTTCCCTCGGATTCTGTTGAAACCTATTCGGTTACGGTTACCAATGCCTCTACTGGATGTACCAATTCTGCTTCGGTCGGCATCGGTGTTGGCATCCAAGAAAGTGTTGAAACGGCCCACAACGTCATCGTCTATCCGAACCCGACCGACGGAAAGGTGACGGTGAATGCCGATGGTGAGATGATTTCCGAGATCCGAGCCTACAGCCTCGACGGCAGAATGCTTAAACGTATCCGTGTGGAAGATACCGAGGTCGAACTCAATTTCGACACTCTTGCAAAGGGAACGTATCTGTTGCAGATTCAGTTGCGGCAGGGCGACATCGTCCGACGGAAGTTGATTGTGATGTAGCCATAAAGCAAACACCCGGGCAGTGCTCGGGCGTTTGCTTTTGAAGGAACCAGAAAGACTATTGTAGAATCTTCAGTTTCTGCCCCTCGGCAATCTTGTCGGGATTGCTGATGTTGTTCCATTGCATGATTTTCTGGACGGTCGTATGGTATTTTTCGGCGATACGTCCGAGGCTCTCTCCCTTTTGCACGGTGTGGTAGATAGCGGATGCCGCTGCTGGAGCAGGTACGGGTTGTCCCGTTTCTGCCGGCTTCGCGGGCACTGTCGTGGCTTTGCTGTTCCTGATTTTCAACTTCTGACCGGCGGCAATCTTATCGGGGTTGCTGAGGTTGTTCCATTGCAGGATGTTGTCAACCGTTGTCCCGTACTTGCGGGCAATGCCGTACAATCCTTCTCCTTTGGCGATGGTGTGGTAGATCCATTCGGGTTCCGCCTCTGCTGTAGCGGGCTTTGTCTCAACGGTAATGGGCTTCGTCTCAACCGTGATAGGCTTTGTTTCAACCGTGATGGGTTTTGTCTCGACGGTAATGGGTTCTGTTTCAACGGTGATGGGTTCCGTTTCAACCGTGACGGGCTTTGTTTCGACAGTAATAGGCTCGGTCTCCACCGTGACAGGTTTTGTCTCAACAGTTACAGGCTCGGTTTCCATCTTGACGGGTGTTTGTACATCTTGTGCCTCAGCGGTAACCGCCGGTTTGCTCGCAGGCGTAGGCGATTTGCGGTAGATTTTCAGAGCCTGTCCCTCGCGGATGTTGTCGGAACGGAGGTTGTTCCAGTTCTTGATGCTGACCACGTTGGTGCCGTACTTGCGGGCAATGGAGCTGAGGGTCTCGCCCCGTTTCACGCGGTGATAGTAGTAGGAGTCGGTGGCCGGCTGCACGGTGACTGCCGCACGCTCCACCGCCGCCACCTCCTCGTCGGAATAGGCCAGTTGGTAGGTGCTGTCATCAATGCACTCGAGAATGCGGCGTGCCCCGACGAAGGTGTTGGCATAGTGCTCGCTTTCCAACCGGTCGTATTTTACCCCCGTACGATAGGTGGAGGCATGGATGAAGGTCACTCTGCCCATTGAATCCACATTGGTCACCATGGCAGCATGACCGATTCCTTTGCTGCGGTTGAAAAACAGCAGGTCTCCAGGGCGGATGTCCTGACGTTTTACCTTGCGCCCAAGAAGGTATTGCGAGGAGGAACCGTGCGGCAGCTGCACACCAAAATGTCCATAGACGAACATCACGAAGCCGGAACAGTCGAACACATCCGGTCCGCTTGCCGCATATTTGTATTTGCAGCCCAGTTTCGTCTTGGAAAAGGCGATGACGGAATCAATCCGTTCGCACGGAACCTTGATGGTTTCGCCCGCCACTGCCTTCACCGGCGCTTCCTGGGCCATCATCATGAACGGGAGAACCATTACCAATAAAACGATGATTTTTTTCATATCTCAATTTTCAGTTTTCAATTTTCAGTTTTCAATTAGCAGTACACCGCCCCGCCGCAACAATCCGCCGCCGCTCCGGTCACACTCGCCAGGCAGTTCGCCTCCCCGTTCAGTCGCAACAGCCCCAGGAAGGCGAAAAGGATGGCTTCTTTGAAATCCACCACATTTTCCTGTGGGATGACGACCATCGTGTCGGGGGCGAAAAGGCGGATACGGTCCATCAGGAACAGGTTCTTCGCACCCCCGCCGCTTACCAGTACCGATTTGATTTTATGATGGTTGAGGATATTGGTGATTTGCGTTGTGATGTGTTCGACCGCTGTCCGCAGCTGGTCGGTGACGCAAAGTTCCGACTGCTCGAACAGGGGCCACACTTCCGCATCGAACCACTCTTTGCCGAGCGATTTCGCACCCTCCTCCTGATAGAACGTGAGCCGGTTCAGCTGGTCCAGAAGCGGCCGGTAGATGTACCCGTCACGTGCATTCATTCCGTCCTTGTCAAACGGAAGTTCCATCTTTTGTGCCAGCCGGTTCAAAAGCATGTTGCAGGGACTGATGTCGAAGGCTTTGCGTATTCCGTTGACATCGAAAGAGATGTTGCTGAAGCCGCCGAGGTTGAGGCACGCCTCGTAGCTGCCGAACAGCAGTTTGTCCCCGATGGGAACGAGCGGAGCCCCTTGTCCGCCGAGCGCCACGTCGGTGGTGCGGAAGTCGCAGACGGTGGTGATGCCCGTCAGTGCCGCAATGGCGGCACCGCTGCCGATCTGTACCGTCAGCCCTTTGTCGGGCTGGTGGAAGACGGTCTGTCCGTGGGAGGCGATGAAATCGGGCCGGATGCCGGTTCCGTCCAGAAACCGGTTGACCTGCCGTGCCGAAAAGGCGGCGAAGTCGCGGTCCAGCAGCATCAGGTCGAGGCCGGAGAGCGTGTCGGCGGCGGCCAAACGGCGGCGTAGTTCGTCACCGAGGTCGGCCGTGGCGCACTTGAGGATGTCGTAGTGCCAAGTGGCGTCCTCACGTTTCGTGAAACGGCACAGCGCCATGTCCAGTCCGTCCAACGACGTACCTGACATTAACCCCAAACCCACAAATGACATTCGTTTGTTCATCAGATTATAGAATTTTGCTCACTGCGTTCGCATTTGGGCTCGCTGCGCTCGCATTCAAGCTCACTTCGTTCGCATTTTCCGTTTTCCGTTTTCAATTTTCCGTTTTTACCTCCTCACACCGTATTGCGTCCTCCACCTTGAAATTGCCGACGCGGGTGCGGCGCAGTGCCGTCAGGTGGGCGCCGCTGTCGAGCATCGCGCCGAAGTCGCGGGCGATGGAGCGGATGTAAGTCCCTTTGGAGCAGACGATCCGGAAATCCACCTCCGGCAGTTCGCAGCGGGTGATTTCGAATTCGCTGATGGTGATGGTGCGGGGCTTTATCTCCACATCCTCGCCTTGGCGGGCGTACGAAAAAGCCCGTTTGCCGGCGATCCGCACGGCCGAGAACTGCGGTGGCACCTGTTCCTGCTCCCCGATGAAGCGGGCCGCCGTTTCGCGCACCGCCTCCTCGGTGATGTGGTCGACGGGATAGGTGGCGTCCACCGGCTTTTCCATATCGTAGCTCGGGGTCGTCTCGCCCAGTCGGAGCGTACCCGTGTATTCCTTTTCCTCTGCTTGGAAAGAATCAATCTGCTTCGTGTATTTGCCTGTGCAAATGATCATTACACCGGTGGCCAACGGGTCGAGCGTGCCGGCGTGTCCTACCTTCAGTTTCTTCCCGAATTTCCGTTTCATCGCATATTTCACTTTCGCCACCAAATCGAAAGAGGTGCATTTGTAAGGCTTGTCGAAGACAAACACATTGTCCTCCTGCTGGTAGATTTCCTCGTTGATGGTGAAGCGTGCGTCGTGAATGACCTTCATTTTGTCTTGATTTGTTGATATTTTCTTTTGATTCTCAAAGTGATGGAGAATATGGCAATCAATGCCGTAAGTGCCACGCAGATACGGGCGAGGTAGTCGCCGTGCTTTACATAGAATGTAATTGTGTCGTTGGGAACGACATTTTTGCGAAGAGCGAGGCGAGTGTCGTACTTCGTCTGCTGGTGCGCGTCACCGCGTTCGTCGATGATGGCGGATATGCCGGTGTTGGCGGACCGGAGGATGGTGCGCCGTGTTTCCACCGCCCGCATCTTCGACATCATAAAATGCTGCTGGTGTCCGGGGGTTTTACCCCACCAGCCGTCGTTGGTGATGACCGACATCAGTTGGGCCCCGTTTTTCACGAACTTCCCGAAATGCTCGCCGTAGGCCGATTCGTAGCAGATGGCGGTACCGATACGGAACGGAACGTCTTGTAATTGGAAGGTGCGTTGCTCCGTGTCTTTGCCGAGCGAGCCGCTGGTTCCGCCGAGGTCGATGGCTAACTTCTCCAAAAAGCCGAAAACCTGCGGATAGGGCATCTTCTCCACACCCGGCACCAATTTGCTCTTGTAGTAAAGTCCGACAAGTCCGTTGCGGTTGAAACAGGCCGCGGTGTTGTAGTCGTCCACAAATGTGCCGGCATGCGTCTCTTGTGCCGTGAGGGTGGCTTTATGGTCGAAAATCTTGTAGGTGGAAAGCCCGACGATGAAATTGAGATTCGGGTAGAGGGCTGTCAGCGTGTCCACCATCGGCAACCACGCATACGATGAGTTGAAGGTGGGGCAGTCGTCGGCGCCGATGGCATCCGAGGCGATGCTCCAGGGAATGGCGGTTTCGGCACAAAGCAGTAGTCGCGTGTCGGGTGTGAGTTGGGTGGAGGCTACCTCCCAAAGTCGCTGTGCATGCTGAAGGTTGTTCATGTGATACTGCTCCTCTACAGGATCCGTATTCTGCTGGACAATAACGACTTCAATGCTGTTGTCGGCAGTAGGGGAGGGAAGTTTGTAACTATGGTAGCGGATGAGCGAAGCGGCGGCGGGCAGGACAATCCACAGCAGGAGTACGATTCCATGAATCAAAGCCGCCTTGCGATTCTCCCTTGTTTTTTTCAACAAGAAATAGAAGAGGAAGTTGCCGACCAGAATCCAGATGGTGCCGCCGAAGGTGCCGGTGATTTCGTACCATTGTACAAACTCAGTACTGTTGCTGAACACGTTGCCGATGTTGAGCCACGGCCAGGTGAGGTCCCAGTTGAGGTGCAGGTACTCCCACGTGCACCAGAAGGCGATAAGGGCGAGCGGCGATGTGACAGGCGGCAGCCGCAATGTGCGGAACCGCTGCCAGCAGCCGAACACGATGGCCATGAAGAAACTGTTGAGCGCGAAGGTGGCGATGGAGCCGACGGGCGTGATGTTCCAAATCCACCACGTCGTGCCGATGTTCCAGACCAGCAGCGCGATGTAGGCGTGCCAAAGGCCGCGCCAGAAGGGCACCTTTGTTTCGTGCTCCAGCAGGTCGTCGCTGACGAAAAAGAGCGGCACGAACGCAAAGAACGCCAACAGCGGGAATCCGTGCGGCGGCCACGAAAACACGAGCAAAAGCCCTGACAAAAGGCTGAGGAGGTATCGGTGCGATTTTTTCATTTTTGCAAAAAGGAATAGTTAAACGATGTCGAAACCGATACGCTCGATTTTCTCGATATTGTCGATTTTGTGCAACTGGTCAATCAACTCGTTGAGCGCCATTACGTTTTCGATATACAGCATCACTTCGCCGGTGAACACGCCGTTCTTGGTGGCGATGTTGAGCGAGCGGATGTTGAGGTTGTGCTGCGAGGTGATGATGTCGATGATGTCCTTGATCATCCCCTTCTTGTCGAACCCCTCCATGCGGATGCCGGACAGGAAGGCGATTTCCTGCTCCTTCCGCCACTTTGCCTTGATGATGCGGTTGCCGAACTTCGACATCTGCTCGATGGCCTCGGGACAGTTGGTGCGGTGTACGATGATTTCGTCGCTGGAGACTTGGAAGCCTACCACCTGGTCGCCGGGAATCGGTTTGCAGCACGGCGCGATGACGTGGCGGATCTTCTCCGAGGAGGCGTCGTTCAACATGAAAATCTCCGGATTCTTCTCCAATTGTTCATTCAAAAGGTCATCCAAAGATTTGTCACTCAATTCGTTGGTGATATTCTTTTGGAAAGCCTCCCAGTTCTTGTTCTTCTTGTTGGCTAAAATCTTGGCGACTTTTTCTTTTGTCAACTTGTTTTCCGCCACATAGTTCCAGAACTCGATGGGGGATTTGATCTTGGTGGCGGCTTGGATTTTCCCGTAGTTTTGCGGGGTGAAGTCAACTCCCAATTCATTGAAGATGTCCTCCAGAATCTTCATGCCTTCTTGGGAGTATTTCTTCTGTTCCGCCTTGATGGCCTCCTTGATGCACTCGCGTGCATGCGAGGTCTTCACGAAGTCGAACCATTCGGAGGTGGGCTGCTGGTTTTTGGAGGTGATGACCTCCACCTGGTCGCCGTTCTTGAGGACGTAGTTGCGGGGCACGATGTTGGAGTTGACCTTGCCGCCGAGGCACTTGTTGCCGAGCTTGGAGTGCAGGGCGTAGGCGAAGTCGAGGACGGTGGCGCCGGCAGGCAGGGTGCGCATTTCGCCTTTCGGCGTGAAGACGTACACCTCCTTGAGGCCGAGGTTGAGCTTGATTTCGTTGAGGAAGTCGAGGGCGCTGCTGTCGTCGCTTTTCAGTATTTCGCGGATCTTGACGAGCCATTCCTCCACGCGGTTGTCGTATTCCTTCGGGGTGCGGCCGCCTTCTTTGTACTTGTAGTGTGCGGCGAAACCTTTTTCCGCAATCTCGTCCATGCGGCGGGAGCGTATTTGCACCTCGATCCACTTGCCGCTCTTGCTCATCACGGTGGTGTGGAGGGCCTGGTAGCCGTTCGGTTTCGGGTTGGAGAGGAAGTCGCGGATGCGGTCGGGTTTGTTGTGCGGGTAGATGTTGCTGACAATGCGGTAGATGTCCCAGCAGCGCTTGATCTCGTCCTGCGGCTCGGCGTCAAAGACAAACCGCACGGCGAACACGTCGTACACATCTTCGAAATCGACTTTCTGTCGTTGCATCTTCTGGTAGATAGAACTCACGGACTTGGTGCGCCCCGACACTTCCGCCACAATCCCTTCCTCCTGGATTTGCTGGACGATGGGTGCCACGAACTCCTTGATCATCGTTTCACGGGTCTGTTCCGTGTCCTTCAGTTTTCCCGCAATCAGCCGGTAGTTGATGGGGTCGGTGTACTGCATGGCGTAGTCTTCCAGCTCGCTTTTGATTTTGTACAGACCGAGTCGGTGGGCGATGGGGACATAGAAGAAGGCGGTTTCGGATGAAATCTTCCACTGCTTTTCGGGCGGCATCGATTCCAGCGTGCGCATATTGTGCAGACGGTCAGCCAGTTTGATGAGGATGACGCGGATGTCTTCCGACATGGAAAGGAAAATCTTGCGGAAGTTCTCCGCTTGGATGGACTCGTCGCGGCTGAGGGCCAGGTTCTCGATCTTGGTCAGACCGTCGGTGATTTTGGCCACCTTGTCGCCGAACATGTCGCGGATGTCGTCGAGGGTGTATTCGGTGTCCTCCACCACATCGTGCAGCAGGGCGCAAACGACGGAGGTGGTGCCGAGGTTGATCTCCTGGACGACGATTTTAGCGACCGCCAACGGATGGTAGATGTACGGTTCTCCGCTCTTGCGGCGCATGTCTTTGTGGGCCTTTGCCGCCAGCGCCATCGCCTTGTGGATCAGCTCGCGCTGCTTCGGTGTGGTTTTTTCGTACAAAAGTTCCAACAATTCACGGTATTTGTGAAGGATGGTCTTGCGTTCCAGTTCGGCATTCGGAATATAGATGTCCATTTTGATTTGTTTTTTGCTTTAGGTTTTGTTTCGCGCGCACGCGATATATTGTTTGTAACGCTTGAACGTTTTTTTATTGTTTTTGTTCAGAATTATTTTTGAAAAAATCGCACACACTGCCGATGCCGCACTGGTCGCACTTGGGGTTGCGGGCCGTGCAGACGTACCGTCCGTGCAGGATGAGCCAGTGGTGGGCGACGGGAATCGTGTCGACGGGGAAGTGCTTTGTGAGCTGCTTTTCCACCTCGAACGGCGTGTTGGCGTCCTTGACGATGCCGAGGCGGTGCGACACGCGGAAGACGTGCGTATCGACGGCCATCGCCGGCTGGTCATAGACGATGGCGAGGATGACGTTGGCGGTCTTGCGGCCCACGCCTGGCAGCTTTGTCAGTTCCTCCATCGTGGAGGGCACCTCGCCGCCGAAGTCGGAAACCAGCATCTTCGCCAATCCGCTCAGGTGTGCCGCCTTGTTGTTGGGGTATGACACTGACTTGATCAGTTCGTAGATTTCCGAAACTTCCGCCTGCGCCATCGCTTTGGGAGTCGGATAATGGGCGAACAGTTCCTTCGTTACGATATTGACCCGTTTGTCGGTGCACTGCGCCGAAAGCACCACCGCCACAATCAGCTCGAAAGGATTGTTGAACTCCAGCTCTGAAGCCGCATTCGGGTTGTGCTCCGAAAAGTACTGGACTAAGAATTGGTATTTTTGTTTGATAGTCATTTTCTTTTATTTTAATACGAACTTACGCAAATGCACGCAAAAAATGTACTTCGCGAAAATTGTGATAATTATCGGTTTTCAATAGATTCATTAGTCATTCTCTTTTTTTCTAACTGCGAATTACGCAAATACACGCGAAATTAATATATGCTTCGCGAAAATTGAAACAATTCGCGGTTATTATGCCACTCTATGGCTTCTTGTATTTGCGTAGCGCTCATATCGTAAAGAAGTTTCTCCAAAATTGATAAGAATGCCCAGTCTTTTTTTCGTGGCTTTCAGGTAGTTTAGGAGTTGGGCGCGATGCACAGGGATGAGTTCTGTTACGGCTTTGATTTCCAAAATGATGTCATCATAGCAGATAAAATCAGCGTAGAATTTTTTATCCAAAAGAACACCCTTGTAGTATATGTCGAGTTGCTTTTCCCGTTCATACGGAATATGCCGCTCTGTGAGTTCCATTGCAAGGGCTTCTAAGTATACACTCTCCAAGAAACCACAACCCAAAACTTTATGAACCTCCATGGCCGCTCCAATGATAAAGTATGATTTATCCTTGTGGACAATTCCGTTGAAATTAATGATTTCGTTCATGCCAGTTGTTTTTTCGTTTTTGAAATAACCATCAGTCCTCCCAGCGTGATCAAACCGTTGACAATCAGAAGTTCGAAGCCGAAGGTGTAGCCGCCAAGCAGCTGCTTGGAGTAGGTGTCGAGGAAGTAGCAGAGCAGGGGGGAGGCGATGGCGATGACGGGCACCCAGCGGGAATAAATGATTTCCCGTTTTGTGTAGATGCTGAAGACGAACATGCCGAGGATGGGGCCGTAGGTGTAGCCCGCCACTTTGAAGATGATGGTTATCAGGGAGTTGTTATGATAATTGGAGAAGATGATGATGGTGGCAAGGAAGGCGACGGCTA
>JAEEQA010000077.1 GCA_016285085.1 Bacteroidales bacterium | reverse complement strand
GAGTGATAATAGATAATAGGGGATAGTAAATAGGGGATAGTTTTTAGTTCGCACCTTTGTACTTTCAAGCTTGTTAGTTGAAAAACTTGACAAACTTTACAACTATTGTTGTATATTTGCAGCCGCTTTTGAGCAAAACACGACAATTCTTTATCCATATAATCATTAAAAAACAAAGAAATGAGCGAATTATCAAAACTTTACCCTCAAGACTTGTGGGAGAATTTCGCCAACATCTGCGCAATTCCCCATCCTTCAAAACATGAAGAGAAACTCGTGGCCTGGATGATGGAATGGGCCAAAGAGCACAAAATCGACTGCAAGAAGGACAAAACCGGCAACCTGATTTTCAGCAAGCCCGCCACCAAAGGCATGGAAGACCGCGTTCCCGTGATTCTTCAGGCACATGTCGATATGGTTCCGCAGGCCAACGCCAGCAAGAAACACGATTTTACGAAAGATCCCATTGAACCCCGCGTTTGCGAAGACGGTTGGGTCCGCGCCAACGGTACCACCCTTGGTGCCGACAACGGTATCGGCGGTGCTGCCGCCATGGCTGTGCTCGCTTCCAAGAACGTTGCCCACGGTCCGCTGGAAGTGCTCCTCACGGTCGATGAAGAAACCGGCATGACCGGTGCTTTCGGCCTCAAGAAGGGCGCCCTCAAGGGTGAAATCCTCATCAACCTCGACTCCGAAACCGAAGGCGAACTGTACGTCGGTTGCGCCGGCGGTCTCGACGGTGTCATCACCCTGAACTACCGCAATACCGCCGTTCCCGCCGGTATGAAAGGCTACCAGATTGTGATTACCGGTCTCCACGGAGGTCACTCCGGCATGGACATCAACCTCGGCCGTGCCAACGCCAACAAGCTGATGACCCGCGTGCTGAGCACTGCTGCCGAGAAGTGCGGCATCCGTATTGCCTCCTTCGTGGGCGGCAACCTGCGCAACGCCATCCCGCGAGAAGCCGTCGCCGTCGTCGCCGTGCCGGAAGAGAACGAAAAGGCCCTGACCAAGGTTGTCAACGCTTTCGCCAAGACCGCCAAGGCCGAGTTCTCCGCCACCGAGCCGAACATGACTATTAAGGCCAAAGCCATCGACACTCCCGCCAAGGTGATGCCCGAAGCCATCCAGAACAAGGTTTTGGATATGGTGTTCGCTCTCCCGAACGGTGTGCTCCGTATGAGCGACTCCATGCCGGGACTGGTGGAGACCTCCAACAACCTCGCTGTGGTCAACGCCCAGAACGGCAAGGTCCAGATCATCTCCCTGATGCGCAGCTCCGTCGATTCTGCGAAAGACGCCGTCGGCCAGAAGATGACCGCCGTCGCCCGCCTCGCCGGTGCTGAAATCTCCCTCGAAGCCGGCTACCCGGGTTGGAAACCGAACATGGAATCCCCGATTCTCCAGACCGCCAAGAAGGTTTACAAGGACAAATTCAAAAAAGATCCCGCTTTCATGGCCATCCACGCCGGTTTGGAATGCGCCCTCTTCAGCGTCAACTACCCGAACTGGGATATGATTTCCTTCGGACCCACCATCATGCACCCGCATTCCCCCGACGAACGCGTCAACATCGAGAGCGTCGGCAAGTTTTGGGACTTCATCGTGGCATTGCTGAAGAACATTCCCAAGAAGAAATAACCGAATTTGTTATAACTGATTGCAGGGGTATCCAAGCAGGATACCCCTTTTTTTGATTTTTACATTTTTTTGTACAGTCAAAAAAGAGCAAATAGTCCACATTTCCAAAAAAGTTGTATCTTTGCCGCCTTAAAAAATGTTAATCGAAACCTTTTTATGGACGAGATATTACCCCCTTTTAAAAAGAAGACGAGACTGAGATACAGGGTGGCAGTAATCGGCGGAGGCAGCTGGGCCACCGCCATCGTGAAGATCCTTTCGGCCAACTTGGAACATATCCACTGGTGGGTGCGCGAGGAGGAGATTGTGGAGGGCGTCAGCAAGTACGGACACAACCCGAAATACCTGAGCTCCACGTTCATCAATCCTAAAGACGTGAAAATCAGCAACGACCTGCGCCAGGTGGTCGCCAAGGCCGACTATGTAATTGTCGTCACCCCGTCGGCGTTCCTCCAGCGGACGCTGGAACCCCTTCACAAAAGCCGTCTCAACAAGAAGAAGATCATCACGGCAGTGAAAGGTATCATTCCTGAAACGTTGCAGTTCATCACTGAATATCTGCATACTGAGTTTGCCATCCCGATGAGCAACATCGCCATGATCAGCGGGCCGTCGCATGCGGAGGAGATTGCGCAGGAGAAGTTCACCTTCCTCACCGCCGCCTCCGAAAACCAGGAGCTGGCCGCCGATGTGGCCAAGATGTTCACCAACCGCTACGTCCGCGCCTCCGTCTCCAAAGACATCAAGGGCGCCGAACTGGCCGTCATCATGAAGAACATCTACGCCCTCGGTGCCGGCATCTACAGCGGCCTCGGCTACGGCGACAACTTCATCGCCGCCTACATCGCCAACGGTGTGAAGGAGATGAAGAACTTCGTGAACAAGGTGTTCCCCAGCGACCACTGCCTCGACGACTCCGTCTATCTCGGCGACCTGTTGGTGACGGCCTACTCGCGCTACAGCCGCAACCGGATGTTCGGAAACATGATCGGCCACGGGCTTTCGGTGCGGGTGGCGCAGCTCGAGATGAGCATGGTGGCGGAAGGCTACTACGCCGTGAAGTGCATCCACGAGATGAACAAGACCTTCCAGGCCGACATCCCCATCGCCGAAACCATCTATGGCATCCTTTACGAAAACAACAACGTCAGCTCCGAAATGAAGCGGATAGCGGAATACTACATCTAATCATGGACAAATCAAGAATATACACCATTGTTTTCAGCATGCTCGTCATCGGGTTCACGATTGCGGCGGGGATTGCCATTGTGGCCATGGAAAGCTCATCTTCCAGAGACCTGAAAAGAACCGTAGTGCAGGCCGACGATGCCATCACCCATACGCGCAGCTGGAACGACCGCACCATCGGCAGGCAATATGATGAGATTCTTTCCTCTGAAAATGAGGAGATCGACACGGCCTTTCAGAACAAGGTTCAAGAACTCCAGAAACTCACCGGGGATATGATGGCCTACATCATCCTGCTACAGGCAGACCTCGCGGAGTATGTGGACGGTCCCGACTGTCCGGCGGTTAAAGGCAAACGCAGCAAAGTGGAGGACCATATCTACTATCCCGTCAGAGTGGGAGACCTCGACTACACGGAAAGTTATTCTGAAACCATCTTTTTTATGATTAAAGATGTTGACAACGAAGGAAAATCCCGTGCTGCACACTTGAAAGAGGCCATCCAGAAATACAAGACAGATGTCCTCTCCATCGATGAATGTATCCAGGAAATGACGCTCGGCCTCGAATGCAACGATGTGGAGGGGAAAACATGGGAAGAAGCAAACTTCGGAGCCTCAACCGCTGCGAATGCACTCGTCTGCATGAATATGCTCCTTAGCGACATTCGGGCGGCGGAAGCGGAAGCCTTGTATGAACTTACACAGCATTATAACAAATAAATCAAACAATATATGAAACAGTTTATCTGCATTTTAGGAGCTTGTCTCTTTTCTTTGGTTGACCTCGGCCTCCTGTTTAAAATAATGCACTGGCCCGGCGCAGCTTTTATGCTACTGATCGGTATGGGAGCCATGCCCTTCCTCATCATCCTCACCGCCGTTTACATCGCCGACAAAAAACCAAAACAACAATAGGAGTAAAAAGTAGAAAGTAAAAAGTAAAAAGTTTCCGGCGCACATACCCCCTCTTCAAACCTTATACTTTATACCTCTTACCTCATACCTTCTACCTCATACCCACTCTAAACTCTTGACTCTTAACTCTTGACTCTTAACTCTTAACTCACCCATCCCCCGAATCAACAATTAAACAAATCAACAATATGAAAACCCACACCATTTCATCCCAGTTTCTGGATTTAGACAAAGTAGAAAAAATCATCAAATCGAAGGCGAAACTCGCCTTGTCGGACGAAGCCAAGGAGGCGGTTTTGAAGTGCCGCCGCTATTTGGACGAGAAGATGGAGAAGAGCGACGTGCCCGTTTACGGCGTGACCACCGGTTTCGGCTCGCTGTGCAACACCTCCGTCAACAAGACCGACCTTTCCACCCTGCAGAGCAACCTCGTGAAGTCGCACGCTTGCGGCATCGGCGATGAGGTTCCGCAGGAGATTGTCCGCCTGATGCTCCTGCTGAAGGTGCAGTCCCTCTCCTACGGTTACTCCGGTGTCCAGTTAGACACCATTGAACGGCTGATTGACTTCTACAACAAGGGAGTCTATCCCGTTGTCTATCAACAGGGTTCGCTCGGTGCTTCCGGTGACCTTGCGCCGCTGGCCCACATGTGCCTGCCGCTGCTGAACGAAGGCGAAGTCTATTACCACAACAAAAAATACCCCGCCGCCGAAATCAACGCGAAGTTCGGTTGGAAGCCCATCACGCTGCAGTCGAAGGAAGGACTGGCCCTGCTCAACGGCACGCAGTTCATGAGCGCCTACGCCGTGTGGCTGCTGCTGAAAGCCCGCAAGCTGTCGTGGCTGGCCGACATCATCGGCGCTGTCTCCCTTGAGGCCTTCGACGGCCGCATTGAGCCGTTCAACCTGTCGGTGCATTTCGCACGCCCGCACGTCGGACAAATCCTGACTGCCACGCACATCAACAGCCTGCTCACCGGCTCCGAAATCATCGCCCGCCCGAAGAAGCACGTCCAAGACCCTTACTCCTTCCGCTGCATGCCGCAGGTACACGGCGCCACCAAGGACTCCCTGTCGCACATCACCGGCGTGGTGGAAACCGAAATCAACTCCGCCACCGACAACCCAACCGTGTTCCCCGACGAAGACCTCATCATCTCCGCCGGCAACTTCCACGGTCAGCCGCTCGCCCTCGTGCTCGACTTCCTCTCCTTGGCAATGTCGGAACTCGGAAACATCTCTGAAAGAAGAATTTACCAGCTCATCAGCGGCAAACGCGAACTGCCGTCGTTCCTCGTGAAGAACCCGGGCCTCAACTCCGGCTTCATGATTCCGCAATACACGGCGGCCTCCATCGTCAACCAGAACAAGACCTTCACCATGCCCTCTTCCTCCGACTCCATCGAATCGTCGCAGGGCCAGGAAGACCACGTGAGCATGGGTGCCAACGCCGCCACCAAGGCTTACAAGGTGGTGGAGAACGTGGAGAAGATCCTCGCCATCGAGCTGCTCAACGCCGCACAGGCCCTCGAGTTCCGCCGCCCGCTCAAATCGTCGGAATTCATCGAGGATTTCGTTGCACAGTACCGCAAGCACGTCCCCTTCGTCGAGAACGACACCATCATGTACAAATTGATGGCAGCCAGCCGCGAATTCATCCAGAACGTGGACGTGGTGATGGAGGAAATCTAACAAATCATCCTGTAGAGACGTGCCATGGCACGTCTCTACAAAATATCATATAAAAACATGCACCGTTTTATTGCCATAATGTTGTTATCGCTGCTGTTGTTGGCGGGGTGCCATCGGGATGATAAATTCCCTGTGGTGCCGGCCATCACATTCGTCAGTCTGGAGAAGATTGACGACGGCACCGGCATCGACAACAAGGCGACGCTGACGCTGCATTTCCAGGACGGAGACGGCGATCTCGGACTGAACACAGAAGACATCTATTCACCGTTCGACACCGCCTCCGTCTATTATTACAACCTGTTCATCGATTACTACAAGAAGGTGAACGGGGCGTTCCAGAAAATAGAATTTGAAGCCGTCACCTTCAACCAGCGTTTTCCGCGGCTGAGCAACGACGTGCCGGAGTCGATCGAGGGCGACCTGTACGTGGACCTGCCCATCAACAGTTTCGACCTGAGCACGCAGTACGACACCATCAAGTTCAGCTGCTACATCGTGGACCGCGCCCTGAACGTGAGCAACACGGTGGAGACCACGCCGCTGGTGGTGAAGAAAAGATAAAGGGGTGCGGAATAACGGTTTAATCTGTAGAGACGCAAGATTTTGCGTCTCTACGTTTTTTATGGGCAGGCGTGTAATGTTCCGTTGTAGAGACGTTTCATGAAACGTCTCTACAGGCGGTTACACAATGCCGGTTTTTTGAGACGCGATTCATCGCGTCATTACGGGTACGCCGTGGTGCCGTCACCGCAGAAGAAAAATCCAAATGCAGCGGTGGCAATAAGAACCAAAAAGAACCTAACAACCTGTGTTTTAACGCTGTACTTTTGCCGCGTGAAAATGATGGCACAAACAACCGCCATCATCACGCGCTGAGGTGCAGGGAAAAGGGTTCTGTCTGCACCGAAGTGAAAAAGACAAACAGAGCCCTCCTTTTATCAATTAAAATTTCAAAAACCGACGGCGCCGAATGGGATATAACATGGCGATAAAGATTTTATGAAAAAAACTACATGGATAATGTTACTAATGGCAGTGATCCTAGTGGCTTTTGCCTCTTGCGGCAGCAAAAAGACACAAATTTCCATGAAACCTGAAACCACAACCATCTCTGGCGATTTGTCAGACTGCTTTGAAGTCGTGGATCAAGAATGCATTGTGAAATTAGACAAAAAAGGCAATGTTGAACCCTTTGCCACGTGGAGCGTAAAACTTCGCAGGACAGACAAACCTTTCCCTTTTGCTGATGACATTGATGTATCAGCCTATGGTACCTGGGGAGCCAGTGTGGAAGCCCATGGCGGTTTCGGCATCGAGATCGTGGACGAGAACAGCACCACTGTTCAAAAAGCATCTGCCACAGAAGGCGGACTTTCTGGACCATATAGCCACGAAGATGTAGAGGATCTCTTCAAACTTAAACCCGGAGAAACAGGAACGATACGTTGGAGCGTTGACGACAATGTCTTAAATGCCAAAGAGTTGAAATTCACCATCTCCTCCGCATTCGAATTGTGTGAAAAAAGTGGAGTTTCAAGCAATGATGACGACGACGATGATGATGATATGGCAAGTTCTAAAAGCTCCACAAACTGGGATGCCGTGTTGGATGAGTATGAGTCATATGTCAATCAGTACATCGCTTTTATGAAAAAGGCACAAAAGGGAGATATGTCTGCCATGAACGATTATGCCAAAATGCTTGAAAAGGCAGAAAGATTTTCCGACAAACTCGGTGGCGCCGAAGACGAGATGACCTCCACTCAACTTTCCCGCTATATGAAAATCACAAACAAGATGGCCAATGCCGCCTTTTAATTGTTTTGACGACAAAACCTTATATTATTAATTAAAATTCAAATGATTATGAAAAAAATTGTATTACCGTTTATGATGGCAGTCGCCCTGTTTCTGTTTGTCTCCTGCGGCAGCAAAGGGTACAAACAGTACTCAAAAGCGATAAAGGAAACTACGAAAGAGTTGAACCGAGCAAAAGACTGCGACGACATTCGCAAAGCATGGGACAACTTTGACGAAGAATTAGAAAAAATGATTGACGATGGTTCCGTACTTGACATTACGGACAAAGAGGAAAAAAAGTTAAAAGAACAAGAAAAAGAACTTGAAGATCTGTTTGAGGACAAAGTGAAAGAATTATGCAAGGATGTCGATGACTGGGATTAAGATTACAAAATACAAATAACCATTTTATAAACAATTAAAAACAAATAAGTTATGACAGATTCAATGAGTTTAAAACAGAACGCGCCCAATGCGGTTGCATCGTTGGTGTTAGGCATCCTTTCCATTGTTACCGGCTGCTTTTTTGTCGGACTGGTTCTCGGAATCATCGGCATGGTTCTTGCCTCTAACGGAATGAAATCCTATCTTTTGGACCCTTCTGCCTACAAAAATGACGGCATGCTGCGGGCTGGCAAAATTCTCTCCATCGTCGGTATCGTGCTCAGCAGTGTAAACATCGTTTTTGCCATCATTTCCGCTATTGCGTTGGGTGGAAGCCTTTTCTTCTTCGATAGTATTTTCCATATACTGGATTTTTAATGAACCTCTTACAGGAATTTGCAAAATGGTATTCAGAGCACCAGCTGCCCTGCTTTTGGAAGCACTACTTTGATATCGACTGCCCATTTTGCGGGTTTCAACGATCCGTAATCGCATTGTTACAGGGTGATATTTGGAAAAGTATCACCCTTTTCCCTGCTCTGCTTCCGTTGCTGTCAACCGGTTCTTTGTTCCTCGTCCACCTCTTTTTCCCGATGGAGAAGCTGAAAAAAACGCTTTTCATCCTGCTTATGGCAGACCTTCTGATCATGGTGGGAAACTGCATCCTGAAAAACATCCTCCATTTTGCATCTTGAATGTAACCGCATTTTTTGTATTTTTGCATTGATTTAAACATGATGAAAGACAACGAAAACGATATCCTTATACTCCGTGAGATGGTGGAGAAGTCGGTGGCGCGGAAGATGAAGTCGCCCGCCGACTTCCAGTTTCTCACCGGTGTCATCCAGGAGCGGTGCCACGAGACGCTCGCCGTCAGCACCCTCAAGCGCATCTGGGGCTACGTGGACGGCTACGACACCACCCGCTTCTCCACCCTTTCCCTCCTCGCCCGCTGCGTCGGCTTCCGCGACTGGGACGACTTCCTCGCCAACCGCAGCCGCGAAGGGGAATCCTCCAACATGGTGCTGGGCCGCGCCCTGTACGCCGCCGAAATCCCCGAAAAAGGACGGCTCTCCATCACATGGGCGCCCGACCGCCACGTGCTGCTGCAGCACCTCGGCGAAGGGAATTTCAAGGTGCTTTCCAGCGAAAACTCCAAACTCAAGCCCGACGACACGTTCCACTGCACCTGCTTCATCATCGGGCAGCCGCTCTACCTCGACCACTTCGTGCGCGGCATCAACCCGCCCACGCTATTCGTGGTGGGCAACAAGGGCGGTTTAACTTCCTTTGAGAGAGAGAATTAATAACGATAAGGAAGATTATCGGCTTTTTTTCCCTAAAAATTCTTGTATTTTTCCAATTGAGTCACCAGCCGTGACCGCATGCTGGTTGTAAATTTTGTGGTAGCACATATCCAGTTGCTCTTTCGCACCAGCACATTGCGGATACCGTGCGATAACTCCTGCCAACACCGAATCCTGTCGTTCCTTGTAACGATATGGATTCGGTAGGAGAAGTGAATAATCATACATAGAGGAAACTCTTTCCTCTATAGTTTCAGCCTCATGATACCGTTTCCAGAAAGGCGCATAGAAAGAAGCCACCGTATTCTCTATCATATCAATGGCCTCTTTCGGAATGATGTCAGACTCTTTGGGCACAGCCTGCGCCGAAGATTTTTGTGAGGATTCAGGTACGGGAACAAAAGTCGTGTCAGCAACGGCATCAAATTCCTCAACAGCATCCTCATTCTGCAAAACTTGCCCACTTTGAATCTCGGGCTGTTTTTCCTTCCAAAGTATAACCGCGATGACAGCAACAAGCAGAAGCAGCACAGTTGCGATGAGGAAGGGAACGGGAATGTGCTTCCGTTGTAGCCGTTGCAGTATCTCCCCCGCATTGTTGAAACGCTGGTCGCGGTTGCGGCGGGTGCACTTGCTAAAGATACCATTGTAACGATGCGGGAAAATCTGCCCCAAAATGATGCCGAAAGCGTAGAGGTCGGCACGAAGGTCAAGCGGCACATCGCCCGCCACCTGCTCCGGCGCGGCGTACTTGTTGGAACCCGCTGGCTGCTTCAGGATGCCGTGATAGTCGCTGTCGGCTAGCCCGAAGTCAATGAGTTTCACGTTGTTGCCATTGCGGGTGATGAGGATGTTGTCGGGTTTGAGGTCGCGGTGGATGATTTGCAGACTGTGGTAGTACGCCATCGCCTCCAGCAGTTCCGTCACCACTTTCCGGCGGAGTTTGGCCGATGGCTTTGTGTCGAGAAATTCCCGAAGCGTCATGCCATCCACATACTCCATCACGATGCAGGGACCGGCCACCGGGTCGATCTCTTTGCCGAACGTGTAGGCGATGTGGGGATGGTCCATCTTCATCCCCATTTCAAACTCCTTGGTCAGCAACTCCACATAGATGGCCTTTCCCCGATATTCGGGCTTTAGTCCTTTGAGAACGAACCATTTGCCATATCGCTGCGCTTTGTACAAGCAGTTGAAACCCTCCGACGGAATCTCCGAATAGGAGGTAAACACGTCGGAGATGTTCTCGAACGAAGAGGTGATTTCGCCGGAAGAAGAGGATTCTTGACTCATAATCTCTATTCTTTGGGGCGGCAAAGATACCATAATTATTTATATAGGGGCGGAAATTTTTGGTGGAAGATAAAATGTAGATACGGGGCGCGTCCCGTATCTACGATTTTCCGGGCAGGTGTGTAATGCCCTGTTGTAGATACGTCATAATATGGCATCTCTACATTTATATATATGTATATACCCTATACCCTATAACCTATAACCTATAACCTATAACCTGACCCCTGACCCCTGTTCCGCGCCCTTTTCCTCCGAAAAACTCCGAAAACGCCTCCTGTGGGAGCCGCGAAAAGCCCCGAAAAGGCGCTGTTCAGGGGCGATTTTCACCCTGTTTTCCATGGATTTTAAAATATAACTCATTGAAAACCAGCGAGAAGAAAAATTTTTGAATATTTTTTGTTGGAGGTGTTGCGGTGTAAAGGAAAAGGAGTATTTTTGCAGTCCCGTTTTGCGCACCTGACGAACGGTGCGAGAGGGAGAGGATGCGCTTCAGCCGCAGGGGAGGCGAGGGACAAGACGGGCAATGTTCTTTGAATGAATGGAAGGATGTAGCAAATAACTCAAGTTGTTCTTGAGAGCTTCAAGCGATTCATAT
>JAEEQA010000076.1 GCA_016285085.1 Bacteroidales bacterium | reverse complement strand
TGGCGGAGTTTGAGAAGACCGCCGGCATCCGGAAACGCAACATCAAGCCGCAGGTGGATGAGTACATCTTCCCCGACGGACACTCCATCTTCATTCTGGCGGAGGGCCGTCTCGTGAACCTCGGCTGCGCCACCGGCCACGCCTCCTTCGTGATGAGCAACTCCTTCACCAACCAGACGCTGGCGCAGATTGAACTGTGGCAGAAGGATTACAAACTGGGCGTTTACTGCCTGCCCAAGCATCTGGACGAGGAGGTCGCCCGCCTGCACCTTGCCAAGATCGGTGTGAAGCTCACAAAGCTCACCCAGAAACAGGCCGACTACATCGGCGTGCCGGTGGAAGGCCCCTTCAAGGCGGAATTTTACAGATATTAATCACTATCGTAGCGGCGAATAATTATTCACCGCTACTTTTTTTTTATGGCTCCATCTCCCACTCTTCCTCCAGCTCCCAGTAGCCGCGGATGGTGATGGCTTTGTTGAAATTGAACACACGCTCGGGTTCGATTTTTTTGCGATAGTTGCCCGTGTCCCACACACCGTTGCCGTTGCGATCCTCAATGGCCTTGAGCTTGTAGCTGCCCGCCGGTAAGTTCGGATAGGTGATGGTTTCAGACTGCTGGACAATGTTGCTCTGAACAACCTCCCCCTTGCTGTTAAGCAATTGTATGACAAAAGGATATCCGTTGTCAGGAAGATGGTAGCCCATCCGTAGAAGTCCGTAGTCCTTTTCCGTCTTGGTGGTGAACTTGATCCGCACCGTGTCGTTGGCAAGGCCGTTGTATCCGAAAAAGACGGAATCCCGGATAGTGAGGAGATGGGGTACCTTCTCCTCGAATTTCCGGTCAATGACAAGGGATGTGACGAATGTGTCCGGTATGGACAAGGTTAGATAGGAGGTGTCGTTGCCGGAATATTTCTTGGTGGCAATGATTTGGACAGGAATGGAATCCTTGGGACGTATTGGATAGGGGAAGGTGAGAACGATGGGGCTGAACAATTCCCCTGCGTTGTGGTTGCTGACGGACAGCGCCACTCGGTCGTCACTTCTGCCTCGTCGCTGGCCCGTCCGCGCCCCAGCCTTCTTGAACGGTTCCAAACGCAGCGTGTCGCAAACCGTGTCGTTGACCGCCATCGCCACCACCATCGTGTCAAGCAACGGCTCCTTCAGATACCATGTGATGGTGTCGTGCCCCACAATCTCGAAATGGTCGTACTCCCTTTCAGACAATACCTTTGCCTCGTGTTTGCGAATCTTTGATTTATAGATAAATTCGTACTTCCCGACCTCCTTGTTCTGAAGTTTGACAAACGACTGTGTCGAATCTTCCTCCATAAAAAGGAAAAGCTGGCTCTCGGGTACCGGCGGCACGGAGTCGGAAGGGGCAACCTTGACAGAATCCTTCGCCGATGTCGTGTCCTGGACGACTTCCACCGGTATGGGCACGGCTTCCACCGTGTTCTCCAAGAAGGCAATCTCCTCGTTGGGCAAGTCGTAAATCAGGTTGTTGTTGATGTCCTTCAGGGCAAAAATCTTGTAATTCCCGGGACGTATGTTTTTGATGGCGAAAGAACCGTTGGGCTGGGTTTTGGTGATGTACTGGGGTTTTGTCGTGAGCGGCAAGGAGTCGATGTCCTGCGAGTAGGCAAAGACAAAACATCCCTTGACGGCGCTGTTGGTTTGTGCATCAACAACCCTACCCTTGAGCATAAAGGTGTCAACGGATTCGCCGGTGGAAAATGCGTAGTTGTAGAACGGGATGGGGTTCTCCTCGGTGAAGTCCTGAATGCAGCTGGCAAAACCGATATTATAGGTCTGGTGGCTCTGAAGGGTGTCGTTGAATTTGATAATCAGCGTTTTTCCTGAAAGGGTATAGGTGGGCTGCTGCGAAAGAGGAGGAGAGATGAGGACGTTTTCAAAGGTGTTGTTGAGGGTGACGAATTCGTTGAAGGAGATCTTGATTGTGTTGCCCTTGAAGTTCCTGCTTCCGTTTGGAGGGGACTCTTTGGTGATGGAGGGCGGGGTCACATCCTTCGGGCCGCCGGTGGGCATGACAATCTTGGCGCAGCCAGTGAGAAGCACCGCCGTGAGCAGCATAAGTCGGAGGATGGATTTCTTTACGATAACCATAAAAGGCTTTTCTATAGCTATTTATTCTTCGGGATTTTCAGTTTCTGCCCCACTTTCAGGGCGTTGGGATTTGACAGGTGGTTGTAGCTGACAATCTTGGCAACCGTTGTGTTGTACTTCTTGGCAATAACAGCCAGGTACTCGCCTTTTTGCACTGTATGGATGATGTAGTCGGGATGGCTGTCATTTGCAGTTGAGGTGGCAGCCGGTTTAGTGCCTGTCGGCGGCTGTACGTTGGCCGGTGGGCTTGAGGCGAGGCTGTCTTTGGCGGCGGTCCCGGTCGTGTCGGACGGGGTTGCGGGTTTGGGCGGTGCAATATAGGTGTAGCCGACAATCAACTTCTGCCCGGTTTTCAAGTAGTTGCTTTTCAACTTGTTCATTTTCTTCAGCTCCTCCACCGACAGGCCGTATCGGGAGGCGATTTTGGAAAGGTTCTCGCCACTTTTCACGGTGTGCCATTTCTTTTTGGTGGTGCCGGTGGCGTCGGTTTTGCCTGTGTAGGCGTTCACATACACCTGAAGGGGGCCAAAGTAGGTGTCGTATTCATACTTATATATAGAATCTTGCAGGGCAAGGAAGCGGATGATATCGTTGCTGCGGAGTTTCAGCGGGAACGGTTTGTCGAACGCCGGAATGACGTTGCGCTTGTATTGCGGGTTGAGGGTCTTTATCTCGTCAATGTCGATATTCAGGACATGTGCAATCTGCTCAAAATGAACCTCTTTTCTCACCATAACGGTGTCCACCATCGTGGGAATGGTGATTTTGGCGGGGGTGATGCCGTGCGCCTTGTAGTAATTCATCATGTAGTAGGCGCCGATGAAAGCGGGGAAGTAGTTCTGGGTTTCGCGCGGAAGAAACTGCTTGACTTCCCAGAAGTTGGTCTTTCCGCCGGAGCGGTAGATGGCTTTCTTCACATTTCCAGCACCGCAGTTGTAGGCCGAGATGGCCAAGCCCCAGTCACCGAACATGTTGTAAAGGTCGCGGAGGTGCCGTGCCGCCGCATCGGTGGCCTTCACGGGGTCGCGCCGGTCGTCCACGAAACTGTTGACCTCCAGGCCGTACATCTTGCCCGTGGTGTACATGAACTGCCAGATACCCGTTGCGCCCGCTGGCGAGACGGCCACGGGGTTGAGGCTGGACTCGATGATGGTGATATAGACCAGCTCTTCCGGCAGACCGTACTTGTCGAAGGTCTCCATCATCCACGGATAGTAGTACTGGGCAAGGCCGAGGATGGCGGAGGAAGAACGCTGACGTTTGTTGGCATACAGGTTGATGAAGTTGCGGACCAACGGACTGTAGCCAAGCTGCACCACCGAATTGAGTTTGTTCAAGCGTTGGGTATAGATGGAGTCCATCGTGGTTTCCGTGATTTCCGCATGGTCGTCCGAGAACTTGTTGAGGATGCTGTGCGAGTTGGCCATCTCCCGCTTCACATACCAGAGGTCCAGCATCTTGTTCATTTCGGAATTGAGCAGTTCCTCATACCGCAAGTCTTCTGCCTGGCTTACGCTATCGTTTTGCGCTTCAACTGATTGTAAGGAAAACAGCAGCAGAAGCAATAGGAATATGGTTGTTGTCTTTCTCATCAATAGTCGATTTTGTAATTGTTCCAGCGGATTTCCTTGCCGTCTTTGTAGAGCGTGGTGAGAAACAACTCACCGGTGTCGTAGTAGTCGTACCAGACGCCGTCGCGCTCGCCGTTCACATATTTGCCGGTGCGTTTTATAACGTGGTTTTCGTAGTAAATAGTGTATTTGCCGTTCATCAAATCCTGTTCATAGTTGATTTCGGCGGCGATGTTGCCCTCCTCGTACCAGATTTTCCAGAGGCCGGTGCGCATCCCGTCGAAGTAGTCGCCCTCCTCGATGGAGGGGCCGCGCCGGTAGATCCAGTGGCCCTCCTCCGTTCCCTCCTCAAAACGGCCTTCGGTCAGGGTGTTGCCGTTTTCGTCGTACTCGCGGTAGTCGCCGTCAAGGGTGCCGTTGATGTACTCTTCCGTCCGCATCAGATCGCCGTTGGCGTAATACCATTTCCACTCGCCGTCCATCCGCCCTTTTTTATCGTAGCTTCCTATCACTTCGATGGTCTTGTTGGGGAAGAAGAATTTCCACTGGCCGGTGCGGTTGGAGTTCTGGTAGGTGCCTTCCGACTTCAGTTCGCCGGTCTCATAGAACTCTTTCCATTTGCCCTGCCTCCGTCCTTCCATGTCGGTGATGCCCTCGCAGAGCAGGATGCCGTTGGAAAAGACGTAGCCCTTGATGACGTTGCCATTCTCGTCGAACTCGCGCCGGAGGCCGTCCGCCTTGTTGCGGTAGTAGGTGGCGATGATGGCGGGCTGTCCGTTCTTGTGGTACGACACCTTGCGCTCCAGCTGCTTGGTCTCGGCGGCGTCGGCCACGAGGTAGTCGTTGTCGTACTTCTCCACGCTCAGGAAGTTGCCGTCCTCGTCGTACTCCTTGAAGTAGCCGTGCCGTTTGTCGTTCACATAGGTGCCTTCCCTGCGCAGGTTGCCGTTGTCCCAGAAGTATTTCCAGTTTCCCTGCTTGTAGCCGAACTGGTCGGTGCGGTTGATCTGCTCCCGTTTGGTGAGGATGCCGTGGTAGTAGTGCGACAGCTTGACGATGTGGCCGGCCGTGTCAAACTCTTTCTCCATGCCGTGCGGCACGCCGTCCGCGTACGGGGTGAGGCGTTTCAGCTTTCCCTGTGGGGTGTAGGCGAGCACCGGACTGGTGAGGGTGTCTTGAATCCACTGCTCCACAATACGTTCATCCTGAAAAAATTGGACTCTTTCACCGTCTTTTTTTCCTTCCTTGTAATGGATGACGAGGGTGGTGTCGCCGCTGTCGTTATAAAAAATCCAAAGACTGTCCAGCAGGGAGTTCTTGCGGTTGCCTTCCGACACGAGCGCGCCCTTTTCGTTATAGGCTTTCCACCAGCCTTCGGGTTTCCCGTTCACCATATTCCCTTCGCTTGATTTCACGCCGTTAGGATAATAGAAGACGTTGTATCCGTTCGGATCGACCTGATTTTGGGCAAAATCCACGCTCATAATCAAATAGATAACAAGAAGAAGGAAGGCAGATTTCTTCATATTAAGGATACAATGCACGCGGGCAAAGGTACTAACTTTCCATCGATTATGCCGCATCATCCCCTCCGAGTTTTGAACATCTTTTTTTTAAAACATCCCCGCACACAAAAACCTTCTACCTCCTATTTTCTACTTTACAAACCTGATGAACTTGACGAACTTTGTCGTACCTTTGCCGCCGTTTTCCGCAGGTGCAATAATCGCGGACAACCAACGTTTTTTCTACTGCTTTTGCGAAAATCATACATATTATATAATATGAAAAACTGGAAAAACATTCTTCTCATCATTGTTGCGATGGGACTGGCATTCAGCCTCAAAGCGCAGGAGGAACCTTCCTGGAAAGAGACACTTCCGCGCCACGACTTCCAATTCGGCATCGGCGACCCCGTCCTGCTGTCCTACGGCGTCGGAGATGTCCTGCTTTACAACCTCAACTGCAACTCCGCCCACTGCGGCTACGGTTACTATTTTGGCGGCGATGCCGACTCCTGGTTCTACAACGATGTGGTGAACACCCTGACCTTCGCCACCCCGACCCTCAATTTTGAGTACCGCTACCGTTTTGCCAAATGGTTCTGGTTCGGGGGCGCCGTTTCCTACACCGGCATATTCAACCAGTACAAGGACCGCGTGACGAAGGAGACGGTGGCCCGCACGGGCATGCACTATCTCAGCATTATGCCCTCCGTGCGGTTCTCCTGGCTCAACAAAAAATACATCACCCTCTACTCAGGCCTCTCACTCGGTTGCACCATCGCGTTTGGCAGGGAATACTGGCCTGACATTCCCAATAACGACATTGATTATGATCTGTTTTCGGGTGTCGGCTTTTGCGGACAGCTCACCGCAGTCGGTATCCAAGGCGGCAAGAACTGGTACGGCTTTGCCGAAGTGGGTTTTGGTCACCAGGGTTTTGTCAAAGCCGGCTTCGGTTATAAATTCAACAAAAAGAAAGCAGAATAATTTCATCTAATTAATTTTCAGAAGATTATGAAAAGAACACTTCTTATACTTTCCCTGTTGTCCATCGTTTGCAGCAGCTGCTGGAAAACCGAAGAAATAGAAGGCACCGAAACGCTGACCGGCATCAAGATATACAAAACATGGAGGTCCGCTACGGAAAGTGTCCTCAATGAGCCTGTCCGCTACGCCTTCATCTGCAACGCCTGGGCGAACGGAAACGACAGCGTGAGACGCGCCGTCGAGGACGCATACCTCCCCTACCTCCGCCTGCGCGATGAGGGCAACAACGAGTACGGCTACTATGACGGCACCAACTTGCTCATGACTGTCAACACTGGCGGAAAAAATCTGGACGAGGCCGATGCACAGTGGCTGGTTACGATGTATAACGGCTATCGCAAATACAACGAACCCGCGCCCGCCTTCATCACCAGCACCGACCACAGCCGGCTCACCATCAAATACTTGGGCACCAACCAGTGGAATGTCGCTCTCGACAGTGTCACCTGCAAGGAAAGCACCTCCGACTGGACCCTCACCGTGCCGGGCACCGAAGTCCCGACCGATGTGTGCGCCACCCGCTACACCCTTGAGGGAACCGGACAATACCGCAACTTCCCCTACTCCGTCAACGGCGCCGTCACCATCTCCTACACCATCTCCGAACCTGTGCGCCACCACAGCACCACTTTCTATACCGTGTTCGATGCCGGCACTGTTGACATGACGGCCACCAAACCCGAATGGAAAGACCTCAACGTCAAAGCTGAAATCCTCGATACCGCCCAAGTACGCATCACCTACCGCGGCGTATCCAAAACGTGGGAAAACTACATGTACGACTAAACGGACATTCCGCCCTCAGATTGGGGCATCAATAATTGTAAAACAACAATAACAACTGATATACAAATGAATAGCAACGAGATTCGCAAGGCTTTTTTGGATTATTTCGCATCGAAAGAACACACCATTGTGCCGTCGGCGCCGATGGTGATCAAGAACGACCCGACCCTGATGTTCACCAACGCAGGGATGAACCAGTTCAAGGACATCTTTTTAGGCAACGTGCCACGGAAGTTTCCCCGCGCCGCCGACTCCCAGAAATGCCTCCGCGTGTCCGGCAAACATAATGATTTGGAGGAGGTTGGAAAGGATACCTACCATCACACCATGTTCGAGATGCTCGGCAATTGGTCGTTCGGCGACTACTTCAAAGCCGACGCCATTGCCTACGCATGGGAGTTCCTCACCGAGGTGGTGAAACTCGACAAAGACCGCCTCTACGCCACCGTCTTTGGCGGGGACGACAAGGACAAGACCGAAGCCGACGAGGAAGCCAAACAACTGTGGATGAGATTTTTGCCCGAAGACCGCATCCTTTACGGCAACAAGAAGGACAACTTCTGGGAGATGGGCGACACCGGTCCGTGCGGCCCCTGCTCCGAAATCCACATCGACCTCCGCGACGACGACGAGCGCCAGAAAATCAATGCCGTTGCCCTCATCAACAAGGACAACCCTCTGGTGATTGAGATATGGAACCTCGTTTTCATGCAGTTCAACCGTCTGGCCTCCGGCGAGCTGGTGCCGCTGGCCGCCAAGCACGTGGACACCGGCATGGGCTTCGAACGCCTTTGCATGGCCGTTCAGGGCAAGAAGTCGAACTACGACACCGACGTATTCCAGCCGCTGATCCAGAAACTGGCGCAGCTTTCCAACAAGAAGTACGGTGAAGACCACCAGACCGACATCGCGCTCCGCGTAGTGGCCGACCACCTTCGCGCCGTGAGTTTCGCCATCGCCGACGGACAGCTGCCCTCCAACACGGGTGCGGGTTACGTCATCCGCCGCATCCTGCGCCGCGCCATCCGCTATGGCTACACTTTCCTCGGCTTCAACCAGCCCTTCATCAACACACTGGTGAAAGACCTCGTGGCGCAGATGGGCACGCAATTCCCGGAACTCAAAGCCCAACAGGTTTTGATAGAGAAAGTTATTGCCGAAGAGGAGACGTCGTTCCTCAAAACCTTGGAGTCGGGTATTGTCAAGTTTGAGAACTACTGCACCAAGCTGGCCGCTGGAAAGCCCGTGGCCGGCGACTTCGCTTTCGAACTCTTTGATACTTACGGCTTCCCGATAGACCTTACCCAGCTGCTGGCCTCCGAAAAGGGACTGCTGGTGGATATGGAAGGTTTCCAGAAAGGATTGGCCGAGCAGAAGGCCCGCTCGCGTGCCGCCGCCGCCATCGAAACCGAGGACTGGGTGGAGCTCAACGAAATCCATCCGACCGAGTTCGTCGGTTACGACACCCTCTCTTGCGAATGCAAGATTTTGAAATACAGAAAGATCAAGGCCAAAGGCAAGAGCCTCTTCCAGATCGTGCTGGACAAGAGTCCGTTCTATGCCGAATCGGGCGGCCAGCTGGGCGACTGCGGTTATCTTCAGAATATCAACGAGAAAATCAAGATTGACAACACCATCAAGGAGAACAACCTGTGGGTACACATCTCAACCACGTTGCCGGAGAACCTGACGGCCACTTTCACCGCGATGGTGGACGAGGACCTGCGCCAGACGACGGCCAACAACCACTCCGCTACTCACCTGATACACTTCGCGTTGCGTCAGGTGCTGGGCACGCACGTGGAACAGAAAGGCTCGTTGGTGGCACCCGACCGTCTCCGTTTCGACTTCTCGCACTTCGCCAAAATGAGTGCCGAGGAAATCCAGCAGGTGGAAAAAATCGTCAATGAGCTGGTTCGCAAGAATATGCCGTTGAACGAGCGCCGCGCCATGCCGATTGAGGAGGCGAAAAAGCTGGGTGCAATGGCCTTGTTCGGCGAGAAGTACGGCGACAAAGTGCGCGTCATCCAGTTCGGTGACTCCATCGAGTTCTGCGGCGGCACGCACACCTCCGCCACGGGCAATATCGGGCTGGTGAAGATTATCTCCGAAGGCGCGATTGCCGCGGGCGTGCGCCGCATCGAAGCCATCACGGGCAAGTACGCCGAAGAGTACGTCAACGGGTTCATCACCATCCACGACAACCTGAAGGCACAGCTCAACACCGACAACGTGGAGCAGTCGGTAAGCCGTCTGGCTGCCGAGAATGCCGCCATGAAGAAGGCGTTGGAGGCCTTCAAGCAGGAGCGTATCAGCGCGATGGTCGGCAAGTTGCAAGGCGACGTGCGCGAGGTGAACGGCAAGAAGGTCATCGCGGCGGTGCTGGAGATGGACGCCGACAGTCTGAAACAGATTGCCTATCAGCTGCGGACCACGGCGGAGAGCCTGCTGGTGGTGTTCGGCACGGTGGACGGCGGCAAGCCGAACCTGACGGTGGCGTTGTCGGACGACCGCGTGACCAACGGGTTGCAGGCGGGCAAGCTCGTGTGGGAGGCGGCGGCGCTCATCCAGGGTGGTGGCGGCGGACAGCCCTCGTTGGCACAGGCCGGCGGCAAAAACTGCGACGGCATCCGCGCCGCCGTGGACAAGGTGGTAGAGGTGGTGACGGCGTAAATGTATAGCCGCGGTGCACCACGCCTCTACACAGATAAATTGACCACACATGCGTTTTATGAATCTGTATATGAAGAATTTATTTGTGTTATTTTTGGACTTGTGCTCCGCAATTTGCCTGATGGCACAGCCAGAGGTCGTTTCCCCGACGCGGGCAAGCGAAAACCTGAAGGGGCCTGTACGCGTGGTCCAGTATTCCGACAATGTTGAAATTGACAGTTCCAATGTCTTTTATATCAGTGAGACTACCACAAAAGAATTCGACAAGGAGGGGAGACTGCAATACTCTTTGCACTCGTGTGTTGATATAATGGATGATATTTTCAGTTATGAGTATGATGAATCCGGACATCTGAAGGTGCGGCGTTCCCATTCCAGGGAAATCTACGACGAAACGTATTTTTATTCCGTTGACGGACATTTGATGCGCGTCACAAAAGACTACAAGGAACCGCCATTCAACGAATATAACACTACCTATAAAGTTCTTTCGCATGACGGGCAAGGACATCTTACGGATATTTTAGACTCGTCGAATAACAGCCGTTACCACTATGTATATAACAGCAGGGGGCAATTGCAAAAGCGTCAGTATTTCCTTCTGGACAAAGAAAGCGGCAAAGATGAACTCAGGGAGATCATCTCCTACCAGTATAACGACAAAGGCGATATGGTATCCAATCGCTGCATATACTGCGGAAAGGAATTATATACAACACAATACGAATATCCTTCCGAATACCAAGACCAGTATGGAAACTGGCTCATACGAAACGTCATCTCGAAGCATGGGGGTGGCATTCACAAATGGATGGAACGCAGAATCATCCTCTATTACGAGGATTAGGGGGCGGGGAACGGCGATTTGTTTGTAGAGCCGCGGTGCACCACGGCTCTACAAACAAATCGCTGACACATGCACCACGCCTCTACACCAACAATTATTATATTCTAATTTTTTTCACAAAACCCTTGACAAAAGGGACATGGATGTTGTATATTTGCCGCCGAATATTATTATTTACTAAATTCTAACAAAATAAATATGGCGGACAATAAATTCCAAAACAAATACAGCATCCCTTGGGCACGGGCGGAATGGCACAATTATAATGGCGGCACTTATTTCGTAACTATCTGTACACATGCCAGAGAACATTATTTCGGTGAAATTCAATATGATGAAAATGGAGAAGCAAAAATGTTTTTATCTGAAATCGGAAAATTTGCGGAGGAACAATTCCGTAATGTGAAGATCCATTACCCATACG
>JAEEQA010000075.1 GCA_016285085.1 Bacteroidales bacterium | reverse complement strand
AAATATGGATGGGCTGGTCCGTGTAAAAATCGTGCGTGCACACCCTGTCTCGGGACACGATGAACAGATGGCTTTTATTCGTTACATAGTATTGGTTGTCCCTTACGGCAATGAGAGTGCCTCCGTCCGTATCGGAAAACCGTCCTATGGTGTCGAATTGGCGAAGGTCGGCAGTCAGGAGAAGATAGCCGTCTTTTGTTGTGATTGCCAACAGATTGCGGGTGGTGTCCTCCATAAAGCTTTCTGTAGCCACAGGAAACTGCCGCCACCGTGCCGTATCCCCAATTTCCGTATAGAAGCAGCAATCGTTCTGCTCGATCAACAGGAAATTGCGCCAATAGAGCAAGTCGTTGATGTGCGTGTCGCTATAATCAGGGTCGTTCGGCAGCAAACCCAGGTCAAACGGTGATTTCAGTTTGGTGGCCGTCTGCCAGTTGTCATCCGTAAGGAAGATGTGGCTGTGCCACCCGCTGGTTACACCATGCCGCCCGTCGGACAACATGCTAATACGATTCATGTCAAAGCAGTGGCGGGGAATGACGACAGCCGAAGGAACACTTCTGAATGTCAATCCATTGTCATCCGAAAAAAATAGGGAGCCGCAGGGTTGCGTCAACCATATCCTGCCATTGCGGGCATAAACACATTCTACAAATTTTTCGTCGGGATTGGGGAAAGAGTGTTGTACCCATGTTTTTCCGTTGTCAGTGGAGCGGTAGTAATTCACTGTCTCATCACCATTGGTATTGAACAGGAGGATGGTGGAATCGCCAAAGAAAAACATCTGATTGCCATCGTTCCAACCATCGGGCCAGTTGATGGCAGTGGAACCGTCGATATAAAAGCGATGACTGCGCCATAGGGAATCTCCAGGAGCGAGTTTGTGAATTATGCTGTTTTGGGTCGCACTCCATACGGTGCCGTCCGGCGCCACGTGGAACTTGCCGTGGATTTCTTCGCGGTAATCGTTCTCGCTGCGCTGCGCGGAAAGCGTGACTGCCAACAACATCAGCAACGTAAAAAACAGGGGGCGGAGAGGGGTAGGGGATTTCATGGTTATAAGTTAAGAGTTAAAAGTCAAGAGTGAAGAGTTGAAGGTATGAGGTATAAGGTAGGAGGTTTGAAGAGGGGCTTGTGCGAAGGCAACTTTATACTTTCTACTTTCTACGGTTTTTCCGTGCGGCAAAGGTACACCTTTTCCGTTTTCAATTTTCAGTTTTCAATTCTCAATTCTCAATTCTCAATTGTCGCAGTCCCAGCACGTTTGCCGTGGTGACTTCCGCGACGTGTTCGACGGGGCACTCGAAGATGTCGGCCACCTTTTGGGCGATGACGGGGATATAGGCACTTTCGTTGCGGGTGCCACGGTAGGGGACAGGCGCCAGAAACGGGCAGTCGGTTTCCAAAGCGATGTGTTCCAACCCTACTTCTTTAATGATGTCTTGTAATTTGTTGTTTTTAAATGTGACAACGCCGCCCACGCCGAGCAGGTAGCCCTCCTTCACTGCCCATTGTGCCTCTTGGATACCGCCGGAAAAGCAGTGGAGGATGCCTTTCAGTCCGCTTCCGGAGAAACGCTTGAGGATTTCCAGCGCATCGGGATAGGCGCTGCGGACGTGCATGGATACGGGCAGGTGCCGTTCACAGGCCCACTCCAGCTGGCGGGCAAACACCACTTTCTGCACCTCCCGCGTCTCGGTGGTGTGGTACAGGTCCATCCCGATCTCGCCGATGCCGACCACGCGCGGATCGTCCAGCCAACCCTCCAATACCGCCAGCTCACGCTCGTAGTCCTCGGGAATGTCGGTCGGATGAAGCCCTATTAACGGAAAAAGATGCTGCGGGTATTGTTCCACAGCATCGAAGATGTCGTTCAAACTTTGGGAGGTCACGCAGGGCAGGACTACTTTTGTGACCCCGGCTTGGATGGCACGGGCGACCACCTCGTCAAAATCCTCGTAGTATTCCTTGTAGAGATGCCCGTGCGAGTCGATGAATTCCATTACTTGAGTCCTAATTTCGCCTTGACCTTGTCAGTGATGTCGGTGGTATCCCAGCCGTAGGCCACGGTGGTGACATCGAAAATATAGGTGAAGTTGTCGGCTTTGGCCACCTCCTTGATGGCATTGAGGACTTTGTCCTGGACAGGTTTGAGAAGTTCCACCTGTTTGGCTTGTATCTGGCTTTGTGCACCTTCGGCAAAGGCCTGCAGGCGTTGGTACATGTCTTCCAGCTCTTTCTGCTTCACCTGGGCGACGGCAGGACTGTAGGTGGCCTGCTTCTGGGAGAATTCCTCGTATTTGGCCTGGAACTCCTGCTGCATCACGCCCGCTTCAGCCTCGAGGTCGGCCTTCAGTTGCTTGACCTCCACTTGGGCACTGTCGGTTTCCGGCATGATTTCAATGATGCCGGCATAGTCCACATGGCCGAACTTCGCTTTCTGGGCATTCAACTCGGTGCAGAACAGACCGGCCGCCAAAACAACGACTATGGTAAGAATAATTTTCTTCATTGTCTTTAACTATTTGATTCCCATTTTCTTTTTGATGAGAGCGCTGACATCGTCGCCGCCTTCGGAATAGAGAAGGACCTGCGTGTCGAAAATATAGGCGTAGCCGTTCTCCTTGGCCACCTCTTCAATGGCTTTGAGAATCTTGTCCTGGAAGGGCTGCATCAGCTCAAGCTGCTTTTCCTGCATGTCGCTCTGGACACCCTCTTGGAACTCCATAATGCGCTGTTGGAGGTCCACCAGTTCTTTCTCGCGGTACTGGCGCACGGTGGAGGACATGGTGCCGGCTTCTTGGTCGAATTTTTCCTTTTTGGTCTGGAATTCCGTGACCATTCCGGTGTAGATTTCCGTAAGTTCGGTTTCAAAAGCTTTCAGCTTGATCTGCAGGGAGTCGGCACCGGGCATGGCAGCGAAAATCTCCTGTGAATTCACATGTCCATATTTCTGGGCGAAAGTGGCGGTGCAAGACAGCACGATGGCTGCAAGTAATAAAAGTCCTTTTTTCATCTTCGGTAAAATTATCAATTATGGTAGGGATTAGTCGTCGTCCTCGTCTTTGTTGTTGTCGCGGGCGGTGACACCAAGTTTCTGCATGATCTGGTCGTTGATGTCCCACTTCGGGTCTGCGTAGATGATGGTCATGGAGCCGGCGACGTCGAACACGAAGGCGTAGCCTTTTTCTTTGGCGTATTCGTCAATGGCGGTGAAAACGCGGTCTTGGATGGGCTTGACCAGTTCTTCTCTTTTCTTGAAGAGGTCTCCGTCGGTGCCGAAGCGTTTCTTCTGGAGGTCTTTGGCCGCTTTTTCAGCGTTGATGATGGCTTCCTCGCGTTTCTGCTTCATGTTGTCGGGAAGGGTGATGGCCTCTGTCTGGTATTTTTTGTACATGGCATCGATTTCGGCGAACTTCTTCTCGATTTCATTCTGCCATTCGGTGGCAAGGCGGTCGAGTTCTGCCTGAGCCTCCGTGTAGTCGGGCATGTTGCTCAGAATATACTCGGAATCAATGTAGGCGTATTTCTGCCCGAACACGGGGAGTGTCAGAAAGGCAGCGATGATGATGGTTAAGATGCTTTTTTTCATAATACTTGATTTTTGAAATTGCGCGATATACAACGTAAAAACGTCGGTTTTATTATGTTTTAGTCGATGGATTGGTTGATGGAGATGTGGAAGTGGCTGCCGCTGGCGTTCTTTTCGCCGGGCAGTGTGTCGAAGCCGTAGGCCCAGTCGAAGCCGAGCAGTCCGAACATGGGCAGGTAGATGCGGATGCCGAGGCCGGCTGACTTGTATAGGTTGAAGGGGGAGTATTTGCGTTTGTCGATCCATGCCTTGCCCGCCTCCGCGAAAGCGAGGACATAGATGGTGGCGCTCGGATTCAGGGTAATGGGATAGCGCAACTCGGCGGTGAACTTGTTGAAGATGGTGCCGCCCACCTCAGTACCGTCCTGCATCGGGGTCAGCGCGCTGTCGTCGTAGCCGCGCATGCCGATGATTTCACGTCCGTCGAGCGCCCAACTGGAGAGCCCGTCGCCGCCGAGGTAGAACCGCTCGAACGGCGGAGCCCCGATCTGCTTGTTGTACCAGCCGATGAAACCGGTCTTCAGCCGCACGTTCAGCACGAGGTTGTCCACAATCTTCGTGAACCATGACACGTTTAACTTCCATTTGTGGAATTCAAGGAACCTGTACTTCTCCTGGTCGGTGGCGTTGGTGTAGTCCTTGTTTGTGAAGGCGGAGTAGGGGGGCGTGAGCTGCACCGAGAAGGTGATTTCGGATCCCTCGCGCGGATAAATCGGCGCGCTGACGGAATTACGCGTGATCATGAACTTGTAGCTGATGTTGTTCGCGTAACCATCGCTGAACACAAAGATGTTCTGGAAGTTCTTTACATTATAATATTGGTATATCAGGCTGTGTGAAACCTGGAAATAGTCGTCGGGCCATTTCAGCTTGCGTGCGAAAGTGACGTTGGCACCGATCACGCGAAGTACGCCGTAGAGCGCGTCGGCACGGGCGTAGCCGTTGGTCTGCAACTGGTAATAGACATTGGCCGACAGTGTGTTGGGCTTCTTGCCTCCCAGCCACGGCTCCACAAAGGTGAAACTGTACGACTGGTACCATTTGGAACTCACCGACACGCGCAGCGACAGCTTCTGTCCGTCACCCGACGGAATCGGCTTCCATGCCTCTTTCTTGAAAAACTTCTTGAAAGAGAAGTTGTTGAAGGAGATACCCGCGCTCAACACCAATCCGGTGGCGCCATAACCTGCCGACAGTTCCAGCTGGTCGGAAGAGGTCTCCTCCACCACATATTCGATATCGACGGTACCCTCGGCCTCGTTGGGGGTCGGGCGCACGTCCATCTTCTCCTGGTTGAAGTAGCCGGTGGAGAGCAGCACCTGCTGCGAGCGGATGATGTCGGCGCGGTTGAACATCTGCCCGGGGATCGTCGTCACCTCGCGCAGAATCACGTTGTCGTTGGTCTTCGTGTTGCCGCTGACCGTAATCTTGTTGTAGGTGGCCTGCTGGCCCTCACGGATTCGGATTTCAATGTCGATGGAGTCCCCTTCAATCAACACCTCCGTCGGGTTGGCGTAGAAGAATAGGTATCCGTCGTTCATGTAAAGCGAGCTGATGTCGTTGCCCTCCTGGTTCATGCTGATGTTTTCCATCAACCGCTTCTGGTTGTAAACATCCCCCTTGTTGATGTTCAGTATTTTTTGAAGGAGCTCGGTGGGGTATTTGGTGTTGCCCACGAAGTCAATGTTGCGGAAGTAGTAACGCGGTCCCTCGTAGACGTGAATGTCGATGTAGGCGTAGTTGCCGTCGATGTAGAAGGTGTCCTTCTCAATGTAGGCGTCGCGGTAGCCGAGCTCGTTGAACTTGTCAATCAGGGAGTTCTTGTCCGTCTCGTAAACGCCCTGGATGAACTTCGAGGCCTTGAATATACGCAGGTTGACACGGCCGGCGAAGTAGTCGCCCAAGTGCTCGATGATGTCCTTGGACCTGTAGTATTCGGGATGCTTGAACATATAGGCGATGACGGTGTCGGCCTTGTAGAACGGGGTGAAATGAAAACGCTCCTTCGTGCTCTTCATCGCTTTCAGCAACTTTGCATCGGAAACGTTGTCGTTACCATAGAACGTGATGCGGTCAATCTTGATTTTCTTTCCTTTGTTGATGTGGAAAAAGAGGTTGACGGCACGGCTGACCTTGTCGTCGGCTTTCTCCTCCACAGTTACCTCGCAGTTGTAAAAACCCTTGTCGATATAGAAGTCCTTGATCAGATTGATGCAAGTGGTCTTGAGGTTGTCGTTGACGATGTTGCCCTGCGAGATCTTCAGTTTTTCGCGCAGGTCGGTCTCTTCGTTCTTTTTTGCGCCCACGAAAGCGAAGGCGAGCATACGGGAACGCGCCTCCAGGTAGATGTCCAGGAAAGCGGTGTTGCCGACAGTCTTGGTGATGGAGATACGGATGTTTTCGTAAAGACCTGTGCTCCAAAGTTTTTTGATGGTCTTGGAGATCTTTTCTCCGGGAATTTCAATCTGGTCGCCCACTTGGAAAAGAAGCATCCGCTGGTCAAGGTTTCCGGTACCCGACGTGGTAATGCCGCCTATCTCAAAAGTGACGGGGTTGGAATAGTCGATTTGAAAATGGGAAACTGTGTCGTCGGAAGTGAGTACAACCTGCGCGCGACCGACCATGCAAAGAAGCATTATCGTTATGATTGTCAGTATATTGCGAAAGTGTCTCGTCAAAGTCGTCCGTTTATAGAATTGGGGTGCAAAGTTAATAAAAAATATGGCTTTCTGCGCCACATTTTCGAAATATGAGACGGTATTTTGTTTTTGTGGTTTATTTCCTCTCCACCGAAAATCCAAATTTCCCGATGATTTTTCCAAGCTGGTAGTAATGACCGTTGGAGTAGGTCACGAGGTTGGCGCGTTCCAGGTGAAGGGCTCCTGTTTTTTTGTCGAATAGTAATTCTGAAGCGTGAACGGCCACGATTTCAGCCAGGAACATGTCGTGCGTGCCGAGCGGAATGACCTGCTTCACCACACATTCAAGGTTGACGGGCGATTCGTAAATCATCGGGGCCTTGACCACGCTGCTGCGGACGGGCGTAAGGTCGGTCTCGAAGAACTTGTTGTACTTGCTGCCCGAGCGCACGCCACACCAATCGGTGCGTTCCGCCAACTCGTTGGAAACAAGGTTGATGACAAACTCCTGGTTCTTCTTGATGATAGGGTAGGAGTGGCGGTTGGGGCGGACGGAGATGTAGCACATCGGCGGATCGCTGCACACGGTGCCGCACCATGCGACGGTGATGATGTTGTACTCGTCGGGTGTCTCGCCGCAGCTCACCATCACCACGGGGGTGGGGTTGAGCATGTTGCCGACTTTCATCTGTCGTTTCGGCGCCTTCTTGACGGACGGTTGGGGTTTGGGAGCGGGTTTCTTATTCATTGTTGGAAAAATTGCGTTTGTCGAGCCCCCACAGCAGCTTTTCGCGGATTACGGAGTAGAAGCCGGCGTTGGGGAGGCGGATGGTCTGGATGGTGTAGGGGGCGCGGCTCACGGTGAGCGTTACATCGTCGTTCATCGTAAGTCTGTGCGAATCTACGGAGAGGATGAACCGGTGCGAGCGGCTCTCCACCTTGATTTTCAGTTCGTTGTCAGTGGGAAGAACGATGGGTCGCACGGTGAGGCTGTGCGAGGCGATGGGGGTGAGCACCATCACATTGGCGGAAGGCACGAGAATGGGGCCGCCGCAGCTGAGCGAGTAGGCGGTGGAACCGGTGGGGGTGGCCACGATGAGGCCGTCGCCCCAGTAGGTGTTCAGCCGCTCGCCGTTGGCCTCCACATGCACCGAATTGATCGACTCCCCGTGCGGGTGGATGGAGATGTCGTTCAGGGCAAAAGTGGCGGGAAGTTCCGCGCCATTGTCGCTGCGGATTTGCAAAAGACTTCTTTTTTCAATCTGGAAATCAGTTTTTTGCAGAAAATCAAACGCTTCGCAGAAGTTGCTTCGGTTCACATTGGTGAGGAAGCCGATGCGGCCGGTGTTGATGCCGAGGATGGGCAGGCCGCTGTCACCCACGAGGTTGGCGGCATCAATGAAGGTGCCATCGCCGCCGATGGAAAAAAGGAAGTCGGGACATAGGTCGGAAAGCTCCTGCTGGTTGGCGAAAGTGCCGGAAAGACGGCTCTGTACCGTCTCGGGAAGCATCGGTGTAAGGGTTTGGAATACAGCTATATCCGCATTTCTTTCCAACAAAAAGAGGACGACCTCGGTGATGAAGTCGCTGCCTTCACCGTTGACAGGTCTGCTATAGAGGGCGATTTTCATTCGGAATCAGGATTGCGTTTTCTAACAAAGCGGCAAAAGTACGACATTTTTTAAATATAACCGTCCCCGTTTTTTTCTGAAAAAATGCTACCTTTGCGCCCGCTTTTACTGGTTATGAAACAGAGTGACGTCAGTTTGATTATTGTCCCTGACATACACGGCCGCCCTTTTTGGAAGGAGGTCTTCGATTATGATGTGGAAACGGTTTTCCTGGGCGATTATCTTGACCCGTACATGTCGGAAGGGTTGTACCCGTGGGACGCGCTTGAAAATTTCACCCAGATCATCGCCTACGCAAAGGCCAATCCCCACGTGCATTTGCTGCTGGGCAATCATGACCTGTGCTATTCTATGGGAAGGCATATCTGCAGCAATCGCTGCGACTACGAAAACTATGATGTCATTCGGCGCAAGTTCCAGGAGAATGAAGCGCTGTTCCAAATGGCATTCGACTATTCGGTGAACGGACGCCGTTTCTTTTTGTCGCACGCAGGCATTTCGTTCGGGTGGTACAGCCAGCATCGCGACATCTTCCCTCTTTCGTACGAGGAAACCCTGAACGCCGATTTCATCAACGGTTTGTACCGGAATGGCGATTTGAACAGGGCGTTGGGTGAGATTGGCCCGGACCGTGGCGGAGGAAGCAGGCACGGCAGCATAGTTTGGGCAGGCATCGGGGAAATGTCAGTTCCGCAACAGCAGGGGCTGACCGACATCATTCAGATTGTCGGGCACACTCAAAACGTGTCAGGGCCGCTCAATCTTGAAAAAGAGTTCTCCTTGTACGATGTCGATGCGCGCCGGTGCGTTTACATTGACGGGGAAGGACAGTTGCGACTGCTGGCGGACGGGAAACCGTTGTAGAACAGTTGTTTAAGCAAAATTTCGTAGAGACGCAAAATTATTCCTGTAGAGATGTTTCATGAAACGACTCTACTGTTCCACATCGTCCAGCGAGCGGAGGTACAGCAAGGGGCCGCTGCTGGAGTTGACGAGGATGCCTTTCAGGTTGCACCGCCCCGCAGGCAGCAGCTCGCCGGCAAAGGTGGCGCGGGCACTCGTGCGGAGGGTGAGGTAGGTGCTGTCTTCCAGCATCATATAGCGGGCGCAATAGGTGGTTACCGAGTCGGGACAGTAGGTGTCCACTCCGCCGTTCTGCATCCGTGCGCCCTCCACCCGCACCAGCCGGTTGAAATAGGTGGAGTCGATCTGGTCGCGTGAGGTGATGGTCCACGGCGTCGGCTCCGGACCCGCCTTCCCGTCTGTAAACAGATAGAACCCTTCATCCGCTTTCGGAATCCCGACCATCGCGCCATCGTCCAGCAAGGCGATCTGCTTGTTGCGGTACTTGTGCCCGATGACCATATTCCCGCACTCCACAAAGAGTTTGGAGCCGACAGGATATTTGCTGTAGAGTTCCGTGTTCTTCATCACAATCATAATGGCACCGGTTTCATCCTGAATGGTGAGGTACTTGTAGCAGTTCTGCTCTTTGTCTGAGGAAGTTACGATGCCACAGATCACCGTACTGTCGGGTATCTCAACATAGCTGTAGGCGTTGTTCACCGTGTAGAGCGACAGCAGTTCCGCTATCGTCATGTTCGCCTCCTTGTCGAGCGTAAGGGCGGGAGGGATGTCCTCCTCTTTGTGGCAGGAGAACAATGCGATTGCAAGCAGAATAGAGATGGGAAATATTATGGATTTTTTCATTGATTGATTTTTTATGATTTTGGGTTGTAAAGATAAAATAATTTTCAAGAAATCCCGTATTTTATTCAATTATGTATCCTTCCTGATCATAGCAACGACGATACTTGTTTATCAGGTTTATAAGGCCCTGAATCCTATCATCGTCACACTTCAGATGACCATATCGGGTGATTTGATTGTTGTATCTTTCTTGCGAACCCTTTTGCAACCGTTTCTCTATGTCTGCTGGAATGAGAAATGAAGAACGATGGTCGATTTTTTGATGGAATTCCGTCAAGAAAATGTGAATACCCGCCAAATCGAAATCTCCGTAATGAACATAGCTATTTGGAATAGTCTGAAGCCAAGAACAAAGATCGGTAGATTGTGGATAGCGGGAAACAAACAAGAAATGATGCTTGCCGATTTCCGATTCGAATAACGCTCGTTGATGGCGAATCATCCGGAAGTTCTCCATATTCTCAACACCCACAACAATGACATCCTCGGGGATTGAAAACACCTGCCAATCCGTGATAAACATGAAACTGCCTGCCGGAGGATTGACCACAATCTCTTCATCGTTCAACAAACACGTTATAGGTTCGTAGGTGTTCACTGGAAATCCAGTACATGAGCGAACTTTCAGCAGCTTGGAATTGCCCGTTTCCACAGCCATCGAAGCACGAGAATCAGAAATATTGACTTCCAGTATGCGATAGCTTTCATCTTTGTCCATGAGAAATCTCTTCAATGCTTCAACGTCACGCGCCCTATATGATTTCCTTGAGCCATGGGTCACGACTGAAAGCAATCCCTCTGCCAACAGTTCGTTAAGCAATTTGTCGCTTAAACGAGAACTCGCAACTTGTTCGCCAGCTATCAAAGCTTGTATAGATGCACTTATCGCCATAAATAATGCCTATTGGATTCGTTTCATCAATTTCTCCACGTGCGTCTTGACACCATGCTTACTCAGCAGATACGTGTATTTGTAATCGTATGGATTATACGACGTTGGAGAACTATTGATAAGATAAATGTTACGTGAGTTGGCAAACTGCAGAATGCCCTTGATGTTGTTGGGGTGCAATCGTCCTATCTCGTCCATCATGCAATGTACGACAAAATCACCACTCTTCTTGGCTGCCTTCTTCTTAAACACATTAATGAGCATGATATTGACCATCGCTTTCACCAGTATGTCCGTACCATCGGAACCCACATTGTTGATACGTTCCACCCAGTTGGTATCGTTGTCATTCTCCTTCACACGGAACTGCAAGCGGAAGGCATCGCCAAGTGACACCATCGGACGGTTGGGTTCATTCTGTAACTGATGGGATAGACTCTTCAAATAGTCTACCACTTTACGGTTTACCTCGTCACGATTGTCACTGGAGAAGAGGTTGAGTTCACCGATAGAAAGGGCATTTTCAACAGTGTAATCATGAATGGAAATGAGCAACTGCATGAGCTTGTCAGAAGACTCATTTGCCCTGAGTTCAATGCTCTTGATTACTCCGGCAAAGTTCTTCTCCACAAAGTCACGGTTGATATCAAGTATCACGCCATCAACATCGGAACGGCGTTTCATCAGAGCCCCAATCTCTGTAGAAATACGTCCCAGGATGTCCTTATAATGTTCACTGGTACGTCTGCGGAACTCTTCAATCTTAT
>JAEEQA010000132.1 GCA_016285085.1 Bacteroidales bacterium | reverse complement strand
CCCATTCCAACATTTTTTATTATCTTTGTCCCTATAAAAAGGACTACGATATGTACACGCCACCTTTCAACATAACGCCTGAAGTAATCAACCTGATTGCCGACATTTCGGCTCAGATAGAACGCTATGCGATACGTATGGAGCAAGCCGACAAGCTGCGCCTGCGCAAAGCCAACCGCGTGAAGACCATTCATTCGTCGTTGGCGATAGAAGGCAATACGCTCAGCGAATCGCAGGTGAGCGACATTATTGACGGTAAGCATATCGTTGCCCCTATAAAACAAATCCAAGAGGTGAAGAACGCCATTGCTGCATACGAACTTTATCCCAAGTTGAATCCATTTGACATCAAGCATCTTCTGAAAGTCCATGGTGTGATGATGAGCGCGCTTGTTGACAATGCGGGACGGTTTAGGTGTTCGGGCGTTGGCGTTTTCGACAACCAAAAGTGTGTGCACCTCGCGCCGCCCGCAGACCGTGTGCCCACCCTTATGAGCGAACTTTTTGAGTGGCTGAACAAAGCCAAAGACCATCTGTTGATACGCTCTTGCGTTTTCCATTACGAATTTGAGTTCATCCATCCTTTTGAGGACGGCAATGGGCGTATGGGGCGGTTGTGGCAGTCATTGATTTTGGGACGGCTAAACCCAATATTTGAACATTTGCCCGTGGAAAATATGGTTTATGCCAATCAGCAAGCCTATTACAACGCCATTTCGACAGCTACAGTCGCAGGAGAGTCTAGTCCATTCATTACTTTTATGCTGACGGTAATTCTTAAAACTCTGAAAGAGCATCAAGGCGAACCTTTGTCAAAAAATGATGTTGAATTGTCAGATGTTGACAAGGAATTTGTCGAGAAGTTCGGTGAAGAGTGTGGTATAAAGTATGGTAAAGAGTATGGTATAAGTGATAAGAAAATACTCCTTTTGCTATGTTCCGAGCCAACATTGTCGGCTCGGGAAATAGCTGAAAGAATAGGGATGAGCCTTCGTGGTGTGGAAAAACAAATTAAAAAGCTCAAATCCCTCGCCGTCATCTCCCGCGAAGGCGGCAGGAAGAAAGGTTTTTGGGCTATCAACCTTTCTTTACCGGATGCCTAATCACCGTCTTCAATTTTTCCACCGCCGTCTTCCTCGGGTCTGAGAGATAGATTTCGTGGTGGAGACGCTCGGAGGTGAGGTCGTTGACGTAATTGTTGTCTTTGAGAAAATCGTCCATAATGCCTACTGAGGCGGGTTCGTCGTCGTAGGGACCAATGTGCATTATTTGGACACATTCGCCTTCGGTGATTTTGAGGAGTTCGGCACGGGAACAGTCGATTTTCTTTTTGCGCGTAGCCTCTGATACTGCCCAATCAAAGTCCTCTTGGGTTACAAAGTCGGGCAGACGGATTGCCGAAATCCAATTGAGCAAACCCTTGTCGGAATAATCGAAGCCGTTGACGCCATCCTGCCACCAAAAACCTTCGAGCGGCGGCACTACGTAGTCGAAATAGCCGTTGATTCTGTGGTCGCCCATCTTGCTCATCTTGATGGTGTACGACACCGCATACAGCACGCCCACGGCATCCTTGTAAGCGCCGCCCTCCTCGTTGGGGTCGCCCTTGCCACGCACAGCCACATACTGCATCGTGGGGATGTTGACAATCTGCGGCTTTTGCGGCGGAAGGTAATATTCTTTATATTCTTTCTTGAAGTCAAATGCCATAATTCTTTGTTCTTGAAATAATTGATTACTATATCTCTTCTATCACCGACTCGCCCTCTTCGCCATCGGTCCATTTCCATTTTTCGTAAAAACGAAGTTTGCCGTTTACTGTTTTTGGAACAGAATCGCAAGCCCCTGATTTTAAGACTTTTTCTGTATTGATGTGCTGATAGGTGAAATGCAGATGGTTCTGGTTGTCGATGGTGCCAACGAGAAATCCTCTGATAACGCTGCCACCGGAATATTCAGCCCAGATGATGTCGCCTTTTTGGTGGTAACAGAAGGTTGTCTGCGCCGACACTTCGCCCGATTCGGAGTTTTCGATTGCTACAAACTGTCTGTCATTCACGGTGAAAGGAGCGTCG
>JAEEQA010000074.1 GCA_016285085.1 Bacteroidales bacterium | reverse complement strand
CCCTCACATTGACTGCCGGTGCGGTTGTATTGGCACGAGGCATAAAATCATTGTTCAGGAAATCTTCAAACACTGTCGGAAACCAACTGTTTTTAAACATTACTGGTAGCATGATACACCTCCATTTTTAAATTGTTAGACATTTTGTTCTTGGTGCCTCCGCTTTCGCTTCAGCAACCGCGTACCAGTCTAACAAAGAGTGTGCCAGCGTTCCGTTTTGCCAGATTGTCCGTTTTTCGTGACGAATTGGCGGGAAAAAGTGACAGAACGAACAGATGCTACTTGAAAATGAACCATACCAGCAGTCCCAGTATGATGAGTATCCAGACGATGGTGAGTTTGGAGAACCCCTTTTTCTCGCGGCTCATGCGTTTGGACTCCCATTCACGGTGCAGGCGGCGGGCAAACTGTTCCGTCTCGTCGGGCACGCGCCCGCTCTCGTCGGGTTCCGCATCCTGCTTGTAGAAACGCGGCTTGTATTCGAACTTTTTGGGCTTTGGATGATGTAGAAACGTGAAATCCATAGCTTTACAGTTTTAGTATTTCACTGTTATAAGGTCGCTTTCTCTTCGTATTCCTCGTAACCTTCGATGATGTCGCCGACCTTGATGTCGTTGAAGTTCTCGATGTTCAGACCGCAGTCCTGACCGGAGACCACCTCCTTGACGTCATCCTTGAAACGCTTGAGGGAGGCCAGTTTGCCGGTGTAGATGACGATACCGTCGCGGATGAGACGCACCTTGGTGGCGCGGGTGATCTTGCCGTCCAGCACCATGCAGCCGGCCACATTGCCCACCTTCGTGATTCTGAACACCTCTTTGATTTCGATGTTGCAGAGCACCTTTTCGCGGATCTTCGGAGCCAGCATGCTTTCCATAGCGTCCTTGATTTCCTCGATGGCATCGTAGATGATGGAGTAGGTACGGAGGTCAATCTGCTCTTTTTCAGCCAGCTTGCGGGCACCTGCGGAGGGACGCACCTGGAAGGCCACGATGACGGCGTCGGAGGCGGAGGCCAGCATGACGTCGCTTTCGGTCACCTGACCCACCGACTTGTGGATAACATTCACCTGGATCTGTTCGGTGGAGAGTTTCATCAAGGAGTCAGCGAGCGCTTCCACGGAGCCGTCCACGTCACCTTTCACAATGACGTTCAGTTCCTTGAAGTCGCCGATGGCGATACGGCGGCCGATCTCTTCGAGCGTGATGTGCTTCTGTGTACGAAGACCCTGCTCGCGGATGAGGCGGGCGCGGTTGGTGGCGATGCGGCGGGCTTCCTGCTCGGTTTCGCAAACCTTGAACGTGTCACCGGCCTGCGGTGCTCCGTCCAAACCCAACAGCAATACCGGGGAGGCCGGGCCTGCCGACTTCACCTTCTGGTTACGCTCGTTGTAGAGGGCTTTCACTTTGCCGAAGCAAGGACCGGCCAAAATGGGGTCACCCGTCTTCAGCGTGCCGTTCTGCACCAGCACCTTGGCCACATACCCCTTGCCCTTGTCAAGCGAGGACTCGATGACCGTGCCGATACCCATGCGGTTCGGGTTGGCTTTGAGTTCCAGCAGTTCGGCTTCCAAAAGCACCTTTTCCAACAACTCGTTGACGTTGGTACCGTGTTTGGCGTCGATTTCCTGGCACTGGTACTTGCCGCCCCAGTCCTCCACGAGGATGTTCATATTGGCGAGGCCCTCCTTGATTTTTTCGGGATTGGCCTGCGGTTTGTCAATTTTGGTAATGGCGAACACCATCGGAACGCCGGCAGCCTGGGCGTGGTTGATTGCCTCGACCGTCTGCGGCATGATGGAGTCGTCGGCGGCGATGACAATGATACACACGTCGGTGATTTTGGCACCGCGGGCACGCATGGCGGTGAACGCCTCGTGACCCGGCGTGTCGAGGAAGGTGATTTTCCTTCCGTCGGCGAGGGTGACCTCGTACGCACCGATGTGCTGCGTGATACCGCCTGCCTCACCCGCAATGACGTTGGACTTGCGGATGTAGTCGAGGAGGGAGGTCTTACCGTGGTCAACGTGACCCATGACGGTGATGATGGGATGACGCGGCACGAGGTCTTCCGGATTGTCGGCTTCCACCTCTTCCTTGTGGCTTTCGTCGTCGTCCACACCCACGAATTTGACTTCAAAGCCGAATTCCTCGGCCAGCAGGGTGATGATTTCGGCGTCCAATCGCTGGTTGATGGAGACGAAGAGGTCGGCGCTCATACAGGTGGAGATGATCTTCGCCACGGGAACGTTCATCAGGGACGAGAGTTCGTTGGCCGTGATGAATTCCGTGACTTTCAAAACTTTCTGCTGCTCAAGCTCCTCCTGTTCGTGCATCAGGTTCTCCTCCTGGCGTTCCTTGCGCTTGTCGCGGCGGCGCTGTGCGGCCTTTGACTTGCCCTTGGGCGCGAGGCGTTCCATCGTCTTCTTGATCTCATTCTGGACATCCTCCTGGGAGATTTCAATTTTCGGCTCGGGTTTCTTGCCTTTGGCTTCGCCCGGTTTGTCGGGTTTGACCGCCGCCTGCTTGATTCTCTTTCTCTTTTTCTTCTTGGCCGTATCGCCGGGGCCTTTCTTGGTCGGGTCTTTGATGGCGTCGAGGTCGATTTTTCCGACAATGCTGGGTGCCTTCAGTTTTTCGACCACGATTTCCACTTTTTCGGGCTGGGGCTTGGCGGGCTGTTCCTGCTTGGGTTGTTCCGCAGGTTTGGGTTCTTCCGCGGGTTTGACCGGCTCGTTCTTCTTGTTGAGGTCGATCTTGCGGAGCACCTTGGGCCCTTCCAGTTTCTCCACGGCGACGGTCACCTTTTCGGGTTGCGGTTTCACCGGTTTTACGGGCTTCGGGTCGGGCACCTCGGCGGGCTCGGCGGTGGCTTCGGCTTCGGGCTGCTTCTCTGGCTGCGGTTCCTCCGCTTTCACTTCCGTTTCGACGGTCGGGGCGGGTGCCGCGGGTGCCTCTTCTTCATTCGGCTGCTCCGGTGCGGCGGGCTCTTCGTCAGCCTCCTCCTTCGCTTTCTTACCCTTGGACGGCTCAAGGTCGATTTTTCCCAGCACTTTGGGTTTGTTGATTTCAATCTTCACCGTTTCCTTTTCAATGGTGTTGCCCTTGACAAGGATGGTCTCGGTGGACTCTTCCTCCACGGTTTCGGTGGCTTTGGTGTCGGCCTCGATGACGGTACCGGTCTTGCTGTGCGAGAAGTCCATGTCGATTTTTTGGGACTCCTCCTTCACCTTTTTCTCCCCACTCAGTTTTTTCAGAAGGATGTCGTACATCTCCTCCGTCAGTTTCACGTTGCGATTGTCCTCGATGTCGATTCCGTTCTTTTTCAGAATCTCCACGATGGTGCTGGTCTTCACGTTAAACTCCTTGGCGGCGGCTCCTAATCTTGGTAATTTTCTTTCTTCACCCATTATGTTGTCTTATTTTGTTTCTAATTAATTGATAATACGAGCTTTCTGAGTGCAGGGAGTGAAAAGGTCCTACTCGACTTCCAATTCCTCCTTCACGGCGGCAATCATTGCATCGACGGTTTCTTCTTCAAGGTCGGTGCGCTGGATCAGTTCCTCACGGGAGAGTTTCAGCACGCTCTTGGCGGTGTCGCAGCCGATGCGCTTGAAGGTGTCGATGACCCACTGGTCAAACACATCGTTGAACTCCTTCAGATCCACATCGTCCTCTTCCACCACGTCGTCGCGGAACACGTCGATTTCGTAGCCGGTGAGCTTGCTGGCGAGTTTGATGTTGTAACCGCCCTTGCCGATGGCCAGGGAGACCTGGTCGGGTTTCATATAGACATTGGCGTTCTTTGTTTCTTCATCCAATTCGATGGATGTGATTTTCGCCGGGCTCAAAGCTCTGCTGATCAAAAGCTTGATATTCGGAGTAAAGGGGATGATGTCGATGTTCTCGTTGCGGAGCTCGCGGCTGATGGTGTGGATGCGGCTGCCTTTCAAGCCGACGCAAGCGCCCACGGGATCGATACGGTCGTCGTACGATTCCACCAGCACTTTGGCTCTTTCACCGGGGCTGCGCACCACGTTCTTGATGGTGATGAGCCCGTCGTCGATTTCGGGAATCTCGTTCTCCAGAAGTCTTTCCAGAAAAACGGGAGCGGTACGGGAGATGGTGATACGCGGGGTGGTGGAAACAACCTCCACACGGAGAACGACGGCGGTCAGCGTGTCGCCCTTCTTGTAGTGGTCGGAGGGAATCTGCTCCCCTTTGGGCAGCACCAGTTCCACACCGTCCTCGTCGGCCACGAGAATCTCCTTGCGCCACACCTGCGTGACATCGCCGGTCACGACATCACCGACACGGCTTTCATATTTCTTATAGATGAGATCCTTTTCGTACTCCATAATCTTGGAGATGAGGTTCTGGCGGAGCGACAGGATTTCGCGACGGGTGAAGTCCGTGAGTTTCACGTTTTCAATAACTTCCTCGCCAACCTCAAAGTCGGGTTCAATCTTGATGGCTTCCGAAAGGGCAATCTGTGTGTCTTCGTTCTCCACTTCGCCGTCTTCCACAATCTCGCGTGAGCGCTGGATCTCCAAGTCGCCGCGGTCCACATTGACAATGATGTCGAAATTGGCTTCCGGGCCGTACTTCTTGGTGAGAACAGAGCGGAAAATATCTTCCAAAATGCGCATCAGCGTCTCTCTGTCGATATTCTTGAACTCCTTGAACTCGGCAAAGGTCTCAATCAAATTTAAACGTTCTTCCATTTTTATATTATTGATTATTAATATGTTATCTTTCTCTTTTTCAAATAAAAAAAGGACTTTTTACGGCCCCTCTTCCTTTCTGCTTTCATAAAAAACTCCCACTATGAGTAGTGAGAGTTCTTTGTTGTCCAACCTGGATTCGAACCAAGACAGACAGTACCAAAAACTGTAGTGCTACCGTTACACCATTGGACAGCGGTTTGAGGCTGCAAAAGTACATTTTTTTTCGTTTGTAGCGATGATTTTTGATTAAAAAAAGATAATTTGTAAAATATTGATTTTTAGTATAATATACAATTATCTTGATTCAACTCCCTTTTTTTGTTTTTCGGAAGTGGCTGTTAGTGTGCGATTTTCGGAAAAATGATGGATGAAAATGGCTGCTACTTCCGCCTCCTTTTGAAGAGAAGCGCAAGAAGCAAATCAAGTAATAGAAGAATGAAACGCTCTCTCTTGGAGGATAACGGCAAAGGATTTTTTCACCGCCGTGGATATAAATTTTTTGTATTTTCGCTGCGTGATTTTTTTGAAAACAATGAACTATACCGACCTTTTCATCGACTTCGACGATACCCTCTACGACACCCGTGGAAATGCCGTCATTGCCCTGCAAGAAACATTCGATGCCTTCCAGCTCGGTCGCTGGTTTCCCGATCCGCAGGAGTTCTACGATGCTTATTGGACAGCCAATATCGACCTGTGGTCACGGTATTCCAAAGGCGAGATCACCCGCGACTTCCTGATTGTGGAGCGCTTCCGACGTCCGCTGGACGCGGGGAAGGGACTTTGCGTGACGGAGGCGCTGTGCCTGGAAATGAGCGACCGTTTCCTTGACTTCTGCTCGACAAAACCAGGATTGGTGGACGGAGCCCGTGAGCTGATGGACTATCTACGCAGTCGCGGCTACCGGATGCACATGACCAGCAACGGCTTCCATGAGGTGCAATACAAGAAACTTGCTGCCTGCGGCCTGAAAGACTATTTCGACACCGTTGTCCTCAGCGAGGATGCCGGGGCCAACAAACCGTCTCCGCAGTTTTTCGACTACGCCTTCCAGCTGACACGCGCCCGCCGCGAAACCACCCTGATGATTGGCGACAACCTGCAGACCGACATTCTCGGGGCCCAGGCAGCCGGACTCGACACCCTGCTCTTCAACCGCTGGGACGCCGACACTGACGAATGCCCGCAACGACCCACCTTCACGGTGACTAACCTGAGGGACATTATGAAAATATTGTAACCGCAAAAAATCATTGACGATAGCAGACAAAAAAATCGGCGGGAGTTGACATTGCAATGCCAATTCCCGCCGATTAGTAAGTGTCTTCATTTTCCGTCAGTCCGACGGAACCGGATTATTTCGTAGCGTTGATGGCTTCGACAATCAGGTTGAAGGTGTTCTCGATGTCGTTGTCCAGACCGACGGAGAAGCGGATGAGGCCTTCGCTCATGCCCATCTCTCTCTGGAGCTCTTCCGGAACCTCGGAAGAGGTGGATTTGCCGGAGTTGCTGAACAAGGTCTTGAAGTAACCGAGGCTGACGGCGAGGTAACCGACGCCGAGTTCCTGCATCTTCTCCATGATGGCGCTGGCGCGGTCGGCCGTACCCATGTCGATGGAAATCATGCCGCCGTAGCCGTAACCTTCGTTCTTCATTGCGTTGAACAGTTCATAGTCAGGATGTTCGGGAAGGCCCGGGTAGTTGTATTTCAGACCGGTTTCTTTGAAACGCTGGGCCAGGTACATGGCGTTGGCGCCGTGCTGTTTCATGCGGATGTGCAGTGTGCTGAGGTTCTTGAGGATGCTGGTCGAGCGCATCGGGTCGAGGACGGGCCCGAGAAGCATCGCCGTACCGTCGTTCACATCGATGAGGGAGTTGATGTACTCGGCGGAACCGCAGATGGCACCGGCCACGCAGTCGTTCTTGCCGTTCACAAACTTGGTCATACTGTAGATCACCACATCGGCACCCAGACGGTAGGGTGAGAAAATCATCGGGGTGAAAGTGTTGTCAACCAACAACTTTGCACCGGCAGCGTGGGCAATCTTGGAGAGTTCCGGAATGTTGGCGATACGGAGCAACGGGTTGTTCATCGTCTCGGTGTAGAGCACCTTGGTGTTGGGGCGGATAGCCTTCTTCACGGCATCAAGGTCCTGGAAGTTGACGAAGGTGACGTCCACGTTGAACTTCTTGAGGTAGTTGTTCATGAAGGCGAAGGTGCCGCCGTAGGTGGTCATGCTGGAAACGATGTGGTCACCGCTTTTCACTTCGTGCAGGAGGGCGCAGGTGATGGCGGCCATGCCGGAACCGGTAGCCCAAGCCAGCTCAGTGCCTTCCATTGCGGCCAGAGCCGTGCAGAGGGCGAGGTTGCTCGGATTCCAATGGCGGGAATAGAGGAACATGCCCTCGGTCTCCCCGTGGAAGGTGTCGGTCATCTCCTTGGCCTTGTTGAAAGTGAAGGTGGCGCTGTCGCAAATGGCGGGATTCACACCGCGCTTGTCGCCTAACGCGCTTGCAAACTGAATGTTGGTGGCTGGATCAAATTTTTTCATACTATTTTATTTAAAGATTTTTTTGAATGAAGAATTGAGCGGCAAAGTTACAATTTTTTGGTTCACAATGAACAAAGTGTTTATAAAGTTTGTAAAGAAGATTATTGTATCTTTGCAGCCTTATTTTTAAAACTGAAAACAATGGAAAATCCGACCTTAGAAGAGAAAGTTAAAGCAATTATCGACCAGCTTCGCCCCTACCTCCAGGCCGACGGCGGCGACATCGAATTCGTGGAACTCACCGCAAACAACATCGTCCTCGTGCAGTTGCAGGGTGCATGCGGTGCCTGCCCCCACGCCAAAATGACCCTCAAACAGGGCGTCGAGTCCGTCATCAAGGAGCATCTTCCCGAAATCCAAGGGGTTCAAGACATCAATTTAGGTTTCTAAAAACAACATCATGGGTTTAAAATGTGGTATTATCGGTCTTACCAACTGCGGTAAGACGACGATGTTCAATTGCATATCGAACACCAAGGCGGCCATCACCGACTTCGCCTACAGCACCAACAAGTCGAACATCGGCGTGTGCAACGTGCCCGACGAGCGTCTGGCCAACATCAACACCTTCATCCAGGCCGACAAGCTGATTTACGCCACCGTGGATGTGGTGGACGTGCCCGGTTTGGCCAAAGGTGCGAGCGAGGGCGAAGGCATCGGCAATGCCTTCCTCGCCGACATCCGCCAGTGCGACGCGCTCATCCACGTGCTGCGCTGCTTCGACAACCCCAACCTGCCCCACGTGGAAGGTTCCGTCGATCCCGTGCGCGACATCGAAATCGTGGAGTTCGAGCTGCAGGTCAAGGACTTGGAACAAATCAACCGCAAAATCCAAAAGGTGGAAAAAGCGGCGAAGGTGGGCGACAAGAACGCCAAGCGTGACTTGGAGGTCCTGCTGAAATACAAGGCCCATCTCGAAAACTTCCAGAACGTCCGCACGCTCGAAGCCACAGACGACGAGAAAGCGGTCGTGGCCGACATGATGCTGCTGACCGACAAACCGGTGCTTTTCGTCTGCAACGTGAACGACAACGCGTTGGAAAACAACCACTACGTCGATGCTGTCCGTGAGGCGTTGAAAGGACAAGACTGCGAAATCCTCGTCATCGCCGGAAAATTGGAGTCGGAAATCGCCGAATTAGAAGACGAAGCCGACCGTATGGCATTTTTGGAGGACGTGGGACTCACCGAACCGGGTGTCAACAAAGTGATCCGCGCCGCCTATAAGTTATTGAACCTCATTTCGTTCTTCACCGTAGGTGGAAAAGAGAACCGCGCTTGGACCATCCGCGAGGGAATGACCGCCCCGCAAGCCGCCGGTGTCATTCACAGCGACCTGGAACGCGGCTTCATCCGCGCCGAAGTCATCAAGTACGAAGACCTCAAGGCCCTCGGCTCCGAACTCAAGTGCAAGGAGGCCGGCAAGCTGTCGGTGGAAGGCAAAAACTACGTCGTTCAGGACGGTGACATCCTCCACATCCGTTTCAACGTCTAATTTCCGACCGACATCCGATGAAACTGTCCCAAAAACAGGTCCAGACCCAGCAGCAGCAACAGCGTATGACCGCCAGCCAGCGGCAGACGATGATTGCCCATATTCTCGGTTCCGACATGGATCTGCGGGAAATTGTGGCGCGGGAAACCGACGAGAACCCCGCCCTTGAATTGGAAGAGAACGACCCGACCGAGCCGCAAAGCAGCATCTCCCTCGACGAGCTCCGTCCGAAGGAGGACAATGAACTGCTTTCCAATGTGTTGGAAGAAAACGACAACTGGGAACCCCGCCGCTACGACGAGCGCACCTCCCCTTCCGAAAACGACACTTTTGAACGGAAAGCCTCTTCTGCCAACACCTTCTATGATGACCTGATTCGCCAGACAGAGGTAATGTCCCTGTCGGAAAAGGAAAGGGAGATTGCCAAATATATCATTGGCAATCTGGATAACAACGGCTATTTGCAGCGCAGTCTGCGCGACTTGGCCGACGACCTTCTCACCACCAACGGGAATCGTGTACGAACCGAGGAGATGGAACGGATACTGACAGAGGTGGTACAACAGTTGGAACCTGCCGGTGTCGGGGCACGGAATCTGGCCGAATGTCTTTCCATCCAATTGAAAGCCCTGCTTTTGCAAAGCAACAACAAACTTGTAGGCAGCGCATTGCATATCATTGAAAACAATTTTGAGGAGTTTTCCAGAAAGCAGTTCGACCAGGTGATGCGGAAGGAGGGCCTGACCAAAGAGGAGTTCGGCACCGTGTTGGAAATCATCCGCCACCTCAACCCGCACCCCGGTCCCGGCGAAGGCACACAGTACATCAATCCCGACTTTGTGGTGGAGATTGAGGATGGCAAGCTGAAGCTGTCGCTTGCCAACGAGTACCGCCCGAAACTGCGGGTGAGCAAGGAGTACAATGATCTTTATAACCATTATCGGAATGCAAAGCAGACGGCGGCGGCGAGCCAGTACAAGGAGCTGATCGACAAAGCGAACAACTTCATCGAGATTTTGCCGGAAATCCACAAAACGCTTTACAGTGTGATGGCGGCCATCCTCGTCATTCAGGAGCCATTCTTCCTGACGGGCGACCGCAAACAGCTGAAACCGATGATTCTAAAAGACATCGCCGACAAGCTGGGATTGGATGAATCCACCATATCGCGCTGCACCTCACACCGTTACGTCCAAACCCCGTACGGGATGTTCCTGTTGAAAAACCTCTTTTCGGAAGCCACCAACAAGGAGGACGGCGTGGCCGCGACCGCCCTGCGGGAGCACATCCGCGAAATCATCGACAACGAGGACAAACGGCATCCCCTGACGGATGAAAAAATTGTGGACCTATTAGCCAAGAAGGGTCTTCAAATCTCACGCCGCACCGTCGCCAAATCCCGCGACCAAATGGGGCTTTCCGCCACATCCGTAAGGAAGGTGAAAAATTGATACCATCGAAACCATTGTAGAGACGTTTCATGAAACGTCTCTACAATATTTAATGAATCTCCCACATTTCCTCCCTCGCCCGTTTTACGGCGGCCTCAATCTCGGAGACCACCCATTCCTGTTCCTCCCCAGACAGACGGGGAGCAAACTTGAACGGAAGCAATTGATTAATCACTACAAGATAAAGAGAAGACCAGAAGAATCCACAATCTCAATAATTTGAGGGTCAAAATTCCGATAAAATCAAAAAGGTTACTCCACCACAAACTTAACGGCCTCAAAGGACTTTCCCCCTTTGACCTGCAAGATGTAGAGACCCTTTCCCAGGCCCGCCACAGAGATGGTTCCACGGGAGGAGCCTGCCGCCACCTGCTGCCCCAAGGCATTGAAAATGGAGTACTCCACAGCTTCGCTGGAGAGGTTCTTCAAGTAAAAAACGTCGGAAACGGGGTTGGGATAAACCTCCAACGACTGCTGAGGAGCGGGTTCGCGAACGCCTGTGTTTGTGGGGATGATATTCAAAATGATGCCTTCCACCTTGGTCATTCCGTAATAAAAATCGGGGTCGGGGATTTTGTACCAGTTATCCATGGAGCCGCCGTAGCCAAAGTTGAGGTGGAACTTGCCGTCGCTTTCACGATAGCCATCGACCACGAGGTTGTGCCCGACCGTCCCTTCAGGATTTTCAACGGCTAAATGGGCGGGATAGCCCGCTTGCAGATTGGAGATCAGAGTGGCATACATCATGGAGTCGGGTTCCCGAACCAGAACACAGTCCGTGAAACCGAACCGCTGGTAGGCATTAAACGCCTGATCCACAGCAAAGGTGCCTGAACCTTGCGAAGTATAGACCTGTGTGCAGGCCGTGCCGCAAGCAAACACCACGGCGGCCGCCAAAATGTCGGAAAGTTCCTCGCCGCGCAAGAAGGTGGCATCCACGGAATCCAACATCTCGTTCAGCAGCGGGAATGACGGGAACTGCATTTCTTCCCAATCATCGTCAATGCTGTAGTTGCGTCCGGCGTAGTAGTGGGTGTAGTCGTCGCTGTCGGAAAAGCGGGTCTCTTGTGTTGTCCGCAAATAATTGATAATCTGCCCCATGGCAACGGCAGGGCATCCGGCAGCACTAAAGACGTAATCATTTACCGGATCTCTCGGACAAAGCA
>JAEEQA010000073.1 GCA_016285085.1 Bacteroidales bacterium | reverse complement strand
TGCGCGTCTCGAAATCGATACTGTTGCGGATGTCCATATATATGGTGTAATACTGCAACGTGTCGGTGATGTCGAAAGCGAAACGGAGGGTGTCGTCCAAGCTCCAAACTTCGTTCTTCACGGGAAGAATCTCCTCATAGAAGACCCCGCGCCGACAGGAGGTGACGGCCAGCAGCAAAACAGCGGAAAGAAGGAGCAGCAGCTTTTTCATCTTATTTATCCTCAATGTTTTTCAGTTCGTCAAGACTGTACTTCACCTCGTCCACCTTCTTCTGGTTGACGATGGCGAACTCTTCCAGCGTTTCGGGGAACTGGTTTTTCTTGTTCATCTCAATGATTTCGTTCACCTTGTCCAACGGAATGGCAAAGATGGTATTGTCGCCGTAGTAGCTGTACCACACAATTTTCTTGAAAATGTCGATTTTGCTGTAGTGGGCGTTTCCCTTCTTGAACTTGAGCTTGACATTGGCGGGCGGGAAATCCTTGAGTTCCTCCTGATAGGTGGCCTGTTCGAAGTTGAGGCAGCATTTCAGCTTTCCGCACTGACCGGCCAGCTTCTGCGGGTTGAGGGAGAGCTGCTGGGTACGGGCGGATGCGGTGGAAACCGACTGGAAATTGGTGAGCCACGACGAGCAGCACAGTTCGCGCCCGCAGGTGCCGATACCGCCGAGGCGTCCGGCCTCCTGCCGCACACCGATCTGGCGCATTTCGATACGGATATGGAACTGTTCCGCCAGAATCTTGATCAACTCGCGGAAATCGACACGGTCCTCGGCGGAATAGTAGAAGATGGCTTTCGTGCCGTCACCCTGGTACTCCACATCGTTGACCTTCATTTTCAGACCGAGGTCCCAAGCAATGTAGCGGGAGGAGAGCATCGTTGTATGTTCCTGATTCACTGTGGAAATCCACTTTTCAATATCGGAATAGCGGGCGGTGCGGTAGAGTTTCTTCTTCACGTCCTCAACCTTCACGCGCTTGTGGGCGAGCTGCCGATAGACGTTCTTGCCCAGCATGGAGATGATGCCGATGTCGTGGCCCGGGGTGGCCTCCACGGCAACAATATCGCCCACATGGAAAACGCCCTCCTGCGGAAGGAGGAAGAAATCCTTGTGGCTGTTCTTGAAGCGCACCTCCGCAATGGGACAATCGAGATAGTCGGTGGTGATGTCCAAGCCTTCCATCCAGTTATGGGTGGAGAGTTTGCAGGAGGTATTGGCGTATTCGCTGGAGTTGATCTCCTCGGGATCAGGCACGTTACGGAGCCCGCGGGTGAGGAACGGATTGGCGGCAAGACGCTTGGTTTCCTCACTGATGGGCGTGCGGATGTCCATGTCAAGGTATTCGTCGAGGTTTTCGGCGGGCGCGGTGGCGGCCGACGATTCGTCCTCCTTGAAATGGCGTTCGGGCTTCTTGTGATGTTCCTTCACGATGGCAGCCAGCTCCTCCGCCGACAGGTTGTCGTCCACCCCGTCATCCGGAACTTCCTCCGACGATTCGTCGTCAACATCTTTTACAGCAGCTGCAGCGGCCTTTTCCGCCACTTCCATCTGCTGTTCCATCACCTCCTCACGCTGCTTCTCCTCGGATTTTTCCCGCGGTTCGGCCTCACGCTGGCCGTTCGGACGGTCTTGGCGCTGCCCGTTTCGGTTGCGGTTTCGGTTATCGTGACGCTTCTTGTTGTTGGTATGGCGATTATTGTTGGTATTATTGTTCTGATTACCAGTATTTTCTTTCTTATTCTCGTCCATTTTAAGCAATTCTGAATTAAGGGTGCAAAGATACAACAAATAGTCGGAATGTTTATACCGTTTACGAACAGTAAACGTGCGGAACTAACGTTTTTTGCAAATAAAAAAATCCGATGAATGTTCACCGGATTTTTTCAGAACGTCGGGGTGAGAAGACTCGAACTTCCGACCCCTTGCACCCCATGCAAGTACGCTAGCCAACTGCGCCACACCCCGTTCTTTTTGAGGCTGCAAAAGTACAAAAATTTCCTTTCGTTATCCCTACTTTTGAAAAAAATTTATTTTTTGTCAAAAGAAAGATCCGAAAGCCATTTCCGATATATAAAGAACATCAAATTCGCAAAGCAACTTCCTATTATAAAGCCACATAGAATATCAACAGGATAATGAACGCCCAGATACAGGCGCGTATATGCCATCATCAGCGACCACGCCACCGCCAGTGCCATCACCCATTTTTCACCTTTGGAAAGGAAGAAAATCACCAAAAAAGCCAGCGCCATCGTATTGGAGGCATGCGCCGACGGGAATCCGTATTTCCCTCCGAAATAACGATTACCGTCCGGTTTTTGGACCAAATGAATGTCATCCGCAAGCGCCTCCGTGTGCGACGGACGATAGCGGCAGACACTGTTCTTGACGAGATTACACGTCTGGTCGGAAAGCGTGATGGTCAATGCAAACACCGCAAGGACAATCCATCCTTTTCTCTTATACATTCTGAATATCAGATAGATGATAAGAAGGAAAAGCGGAACCCAAAACCACCCCTTTGATATCAAATAGACGGCTCGATCGGCCCACGGGGCGTGCAGGCTGTTGAAGAACAAAAACAGTTCCGTATCAAACTGAAGAAGTTTCTCCATCATTCAAAATCGGGATAAAGGAGGTATTTTTTCCGCATCTGTTTGAACGCATCCAGCTGCGGTTGCCACGAGGCACGAATCTCCGCCTCGGTGCGGTGCGACAGTATCTGCTTGCGCAACTGGTCGGTGCCGGCCAGCTTGTCGAAAAAGGCGCTGTTGGTGAAAAAATCCGTCTGGTTCTGCGGGAAGTTTTCAAAAGCCGTCTGCACGTACTCTATAGAAAAACTGTTGGTGGAATCCAGCATCCGTTTGGCATACTCGGAAAGGTCGTAGCCGCGGCAGTCGAGTCCTTTCTGCGGCGGGTTCTCGGAAACGCCCTTGATCGGCTTCGGTGTAAAGTGGAAGTCACCGGCTTTCAACGACGGATGCCCGTAAATCTGGAACGGGGTCGGGGTGCCGCGCCCCACGCTGATCGCCGTTCCCTCGAACAGGCACAGCGACGGATAGAGATAGATGGCCTCGTCGGTTTGCAGGTTCGGCGACGGCGCCACCGGCAGCGAGTAGCGGGTATTGTGTGTGTAGCCCGACATCGGCACCACCGTGAGGTCGCAGACAACGCCGTTGGCCAGCCAGCCCTCGCCGTTCACCATGCGGGCGTACTCCCCTATCGTCATCCCGTGGACGACCGGAACGGGGTGCATCCCCACAAACGACTTGAATTTCGGATCGAGCACCGGGCCATCGACAAAATAGCCGTTCGGGTTCGGACGGTCAAGCACGATGACCGAAACACCGTTTTCCGCCGCCGCCTCCATCACATAGCTCAACGTGGAGATGTAGGTATAAAAGCGGCATCCAACATCCTGAATGTCAAAAACAACCACATCCAATCCCTTCATCTGCTCAGGTGTCGGCTTCTTGTTTCTACCATATAAAGAAACAATCGGGATGCCCGTCTTGGCATCCACGGAGGAGTTGATCGTGGCTCCAGCCTCGGCCTCGCCCCGGAAGCCGTGTTCGGGGCAGAAGATAGTGACCACGTTCACCTTGCGTGAGACCAACGTGTCCACCAGATGTGTACGTCCGACGACGGAGGTAGGATTGGCACAAACCGCCACCTTCTTCCCTTCCAAAAGCGGAAGATAACTGTCCATAAATGCCGCTCCCACAACAGGCTGGCCTATCGTGGGAGTAACAAGTGCGATAAGAATCGCTATGAAAAAGAATCGTTTATTCAAAGATAATGGCTTTTTGTCCCTTGTCAACTGTGAAATTACCGAACTGAGCCTTCAAGAAGTCTTCTCCAATGATGAACGGGGAGGTAAGACCTTTTCTAACAATCACTTTCACATTCTTAGCTTCGTTGTCGCCCAGATTGAAGGTTTTGAGAATCAGGACTGAGTTGTCAATGATAGAACCATCCTCCTCGTCAATGGCGGCATTACCCGCCTCGAAATCCTTGGCAAGAATGATATGGTCTTTCAGGAATCGGGTCGCATCCGCATGGTTCATATAGACTTCCTGACCAGGAACCATTTCAAAACTAAAGGTCTTGCTGTTGGCATAGCAGGTACCCTTCACAATACCCTTGGAGATGGTGACCGGAATGGATTTCTTACTATAGACATTAATCTGTCCCGCCTCTGCCACCGGCGCGATGCTGTCGCCGCCAGGCACATAGTCGTCACGCAAAATGTAAAGCTCGGTACGACGGTTCAGCTGGTGAGCAGCCTCTTTTTCGTCTTTGGAACCAAGGGTTTCAATGTACTTCTCTGTCAGTTTAGTGCCTTTCTTGAAGGTGAACTGTTTCTTGTTGTAAGTAACCGTCATGTCACGTTCAAGTACACGCGGCATATACTCACCATAGCCCTTCGGCACGATACGGGCGGGATCAATGCCCTTCTGGTTGACAAGGAAGTCCACGCACGACTGGGCACGTTTCTGGGAAAGTTCCTCGTTGTACTTGTCATCCGCACGGGCATCAGTGTGGGAACGGAGTTCCACCACCAACGTCGGGTTTTTGGTCATGATGTCGTACACGAACATCAGGGAGTCTTCATACTGTTTCTTCAGATCCCATTTTGCCAGATCATAGAGAATTTCAGGCAGCACAATCGGTTCCTTCGGAATCGGGGTGAGCTGGAAGTCCTGCTTGAGGTCGGTGTTTTCGGTCAAGCCCACCGTAGTCTGGGTGGCCGTGTTGTTTTCGGCGAAGTACTTGGGCTTGGTGACCGTCATCGTGAAGGTGGTATTTCCCTTGATCTTGTCCTTGTCGAACTTATAGCGGCCCTTCACATCGGTCTTGGTCTTGTAGGTAGAACCGTCGGAGCCGACGATTTCCACTTCAGCACCGTCAATGGGCTGGAGGTTGGCGGCATCCTTCACGATACCGGCGAGGGTGTAAACCAGCGGACGGAGAAGGAAGTAGTAGATGTCGTCGCCGCCCTTGCCGCCGGCACGGTTGGAGGAGAAATAACCCTTGTCCACATACTGGCTCTTCGACTTGGGGTCGAGGGCGGGGCTGTCGTCGAACATGATACCGATTTCGTCAGCCTCGGAGTTGATGGGGGAAAGAAGGTTCTCGGGGGTCTGGTACTTGCCGTTCACAAATTCAGAATAGTAGATGTCCAAACCGCCGAAGCCGTGATGACCATCGGAAGAGAAATAAAGAAGACTGTCTCCCTTGAGGGCGGGGAACACCTCATTGCCAGCCGTATTGACGGTGCTACCGAGGTTTTCAATCTTGTCGAAAGGTTTGGTTTTCTTGGAACGGGTGGCCTTGTAGAGGTCATAGCCGCCGAAGCCGCCCGACTTGTTGGAGGCGAAGAACAGGGTGAGTTCATCGCCGGAAATGAACGGATGGACGTAGTTGAATGTGTCGGAACCGAGGCTCACCATTTCGGGCTGGGTCCACTCCTTGCCTTTCTTGGTGGTCACGTATATATAACAGCCTTTCACCTCTTTCTTGTCCTGCGGGCAGAACGTGTAATAGAGGGCAGTCGCCTTGTGGTTCGTGGATGCCTCGCCCTCATTCACACCGGTATTGATAATCTCGTTGTCGTCGTAGGTGGCGACGGGAGACCACTCGCCGGGCCACTCGGTGTTGCGGCTCTTCGGAAGTTCGGAGATATAGATGTCGGAAAAAGCCTGTCCCGTCCACTGGTCGGTGCCACGGCCTTTCGAGCCCTCACGGTTGGAGGTGAAAATCATCTGGGTCTTGCGATCCGGGTTGCCCCAGCGCGGCGCCCATTCGTCGTAGCGGGTGTTCACCTTCTTGAGCGGATAAACCTCATAGCGGGTCGGGGTTTCCTTCCATGTCTTGGCCTTGGTGCAGGAAGCGATCATCACATCGGCGCGGCTGTCTTCCGGAGCGCGCTTTTTGAACTCCTGATAATATTTCAACGCGGCATCATAATCGCCCTCGTTAATCATAATATTGCCCAAATGATAGAGGAGCAACGGATTGTCTTTCTGATAGTTTTTCTTATACAGACCCTCATACTGCTTCTTGGCGTGCTTGACATCGCCCATGATACGGTAGCACTCGCCAATCTGGTAGGCCACACGGCGCGACTCCACCTTGTTCTTCTTGATTTTGCCTGTAACTTTCTTATATTCCGCCAAAGCCTTCTCATATTTGCAAGTCCTGAAGGCGTTGTCCGCATCCTTCACCACCTGTGCTTTGAGCGAATAACTCATTAATAATAAAGATGTTAGAAGGAAAATGAAAACTTTTTTCACGTTCATATTATCCGTATTTTACTTTATACAAAACGAGCCGCTAAAATAGAAAAAATTTCCAAATTAACGGCTCGTTTCCGAAAATTATTTTTACGAAGATTTACTTCGTGATTTTCTGCTTGGCAACCTTGACATTTTTGGCTTTCAACAGGTCGTATGCAAGCGGGGTGGCAATGTAGATACCGGAATACGTACCGATGAGGATACCGGCGCCCATTGCGAAGACGAAGCCACGGATGACCTCACCGCCGAAGATGAAGATGATCAACAACACGAGGATGGTGGTGCCGCAAGTGTTGACGGTACGGCCCAAGGTGCTGTTGACGGCGTTGTTGAACAACACATAGTGGTCACCCTTCGGGGAGTTGGTGAAGTTCTCACGGACACGGTCGTAAATGATCACGACGTTGTTGATGGAGTAACCTATCACCGTCAGGACAGCTGCGATGAAGGAAAGGTCGATCTCCATGGAGAACGGGGATATCCTATAGAACAAGGAGAAGAGACCGATGGTGAGTGTGGTATCGTGGACAAGGGTGAGCACACCGCCGAGACCGAACTGCCAGTTGCGGAAACGGATGGCGATGTAGATGAAGATGGCGATCAGGGAGACCAAGACGGCCCAGATGGCGTCGCGGAGCAATTCAGCAGCAATGGTGGCCTGCACCTTCTGGTAGCTCTGGATACCGATAGCACCTGCATCGGGTTCAGTGAAGTCGGCGTAGGAAACCTCATTCTTGAAGAACGGCTTCAAGGAGGTGTACAACATTTCGTAGCATTCCTTTTCTGCCTCGGAGGAGTTGTCTTCCACCTTATAGTTGACGGTGACACGGATCTGGTCGTTGTTACCGAAGGTCTTCACCTGCGGGCTTCCGCCGAACACTTCCGTAACGGCCTCACGGGCTGCCGTGGAGTTCACATCCTGGTCAAAGCGGATCACATAGTTACGACCGCCGGTGAAGTCGATACCGGGGTTCAAACCGAGCGTGAAGAAGGAGATGAGCATCACCACGATCAAAGCACCGGAGAGCGGATAGAACACCTTCTTCATACGAAGGAAGTCGAAATTGGTGTTGGACATCGCATTGAGGGTGGCCTTGTTGCCGAAACGGAGTTCCTTGCCGCGAGCCATGCGCGCTTCGAAAACCATGCGGGAGACGAAGATGGCGGTAAACATGGAGGAAAGGATACCGATGATCAAGGTGGTGGCAAAACCCTGGACGGGACCGGAACCGAACATATAGAGAACGATACCCGTGATAAGGGTGGTGACGTTACCGTCGATAATGGCGGAGTAGGCGTTTTTATAACCATCCTCCACCGCGAGGCGCTGACCCTTTCCTGCGCGCACTTCCTCACGGATACGCTCATAGATAATCACGTTGGCATCGACAGCCATACCGAGGGTCAACACCAAACCGGCGATACCGGGCAAGGTGAGAACGGCGCCGAGGGAGGCCAGCACACCGATGATGAAGAACACGTTGCAGAGCAGAGCCAAGTCGGCAACGAGACCGGCACGGTCATAATAGAGCAACATGTAAATCATCACAAGGATGAATGCGACAAGGAAGGAGAACATACCTTTGTTGATGGATTCCTGACCGAGGGTCGGGCCCACGACTTCGGAGGCGACGATATTCACACCGACATCGAGGTTACCGGAGTTGAGCACGGTGGCAAGGTCCTTGGCCTCTTCAACGGTGAAGCTACCGGTAATCTGGGAACGTCCGTTGGGGATTTCACTCTGGATGGTGGGATAGGAATAGACGGTCTCATCCAGCACGATAGCGATGTTGGTGTTCTGACTGGTCTTGTTGCGTTTTTCGATGGCAGCCTTGGTGATATCTCTCCACTTATTGGCAGCGGCACCCTCCATTGACATCTCGACGATGACACGGTTGTGCTCATCCACATCCTGACGGGCATCACGCACGATTTTTGAATCCTCGCCCTCCTTCTCAAGGGTCTTGCCGCTGAGGCAGGGGCCGAGTTCCGCATCTCTCTTCTTCAACGGGACAAGCGGGAAAGCGTTGCCGTGCTCTCTTTCAGAGATACCCCAATAGTAAACCACATCTTCGATACCGACTTTTGCGGCGATAAGGGGTAGGTATTTTCCCACCAGGCCAGTGTCGGCCTCGGAGAAGAAACCGATGACGAGGCCGCCATGGTCTTTTATTTTGCTGCGGATGCTCACAATATCAGCGGAATCCTTGGCAGTTTCAGCCTCTGCAGCGACAGACTCGATGGCCTGAAGGAAGAGATTGCCGATGGTCATGCCGTTGTTGAAATCCTGGTACACTTCCCAGAATTCAAGCTGTGCAGTGCTCTTCAAGAGGTCTTCCACACGTTCTTTCTCCTTCACGCCGGGGAGTTCGACCAGGATGCGGCCGCCCTGCACCATTTCGAGGTTGGGCTGCGCCACGCCGAACTTGTCAATACGCTTGCGAAGGACCGAGAAAGTCTGGTCGCGGATGTCGTCGCGCTTCTTGTCGATGAACTCGATCACCTCAGCATCGGACGGGTTCTTGGTGTCCATCTTGCTTCCGAAGTAGTTGGCAAGTGTGGCATTATTGCGGCCCATGGCAGCTTTGGCCTTGTTGAACTCTTCAGAGAAGATGACCACAAAGTCCTTGTTGCTGCGCCCGTTGTCATACGCTTTGACGGCGGCGGAAAAGCTTTCGTTAAAGAGGGAATCCTTGACGGTGGCAAGGCTGCTGAGCACATCGGGGCTGGCGACTTCGAGGGTGACATTCATACCGCCCTTCAGGTCAAGGCCGAGGTTGAGTTCACGGTACTTGCACTCCTTGTAAGTGAATCCGAGATAGACGGAGGAGTCGCGCATGGCGGCCAGATAGTTCCGCTCTCTTCTGGAAACGAGGGAGTCGGTGAGGTGCTTCTTGAGCAGCTCGTTGTTTCCTGCCTTCTGCACGACCTCGCTGATGGCGGCCGGATCGTTGGCATAGCTCCGTGCATCCTTCTCTACTTTCCACGTCACGAAGGAGAATGACAAACAATACAGGCAGACTACGGCAACCAGTATCGTGAAAAATAAGATTAAACCTTTGTTTCGCATACGCTAATTACTTGTTTTTTAATTATTTATAATTATTTTAGCCTATAAATTTTGCGGGTGCAAATATACAAATTATTTTAATCCAAAACATACTCCCCTATCATAAAAAAAATGAGGTGAAAAAACCGCACAAAAAAATTGGATTTGCAAGATAGAGACGTGCCATGGCACGTCTCTACAATTCTTTGAAACTTTATGAACTTTATAAACCAAAATGTCGTATTTTTGCCGCCTTGTTTGGCAACAATCTTTATTTATTCATTATTTATAACTTAAACCAAAAATTATGACTGAAAAACTGCAAACTTTGCGTGACAACGCGGCCTTCCGATGGATTGCGTTGCTGTTATTGGCGTTAGCCATGTTCTGTTCATACATCTTTATGGACATCCTCTCCCCCATCAAGGACCTGATGCAGTCCACCCGCGGCTGGGACTCCACCGCTTTCGGTACGATGCAGGGCGCGGAGACATTCCTCAACGTGTTCGTCTTCTTCCTCATCTTCGCCGGTATCATCCTTGACAAGATGGGCGTGCGCTTCACCGCCATCCTTTCCGGCGCCGTGATGCTCATCGGCGGTCTGATCAAGTACTACGCTGTGACCGATGCATTCTACGGCAGCGGTGTGGAGACCTGGTTTACCAACCATCTGAACTACATTCCGGGATTCCAGGAGCTGGGTGTGGCACCGTTCTACGAAGGGATGCCCGCTTCCGCCAAGGTCGCCGCTGTGGGTTTCATGATCTTCGGCTGCGGCGTGGAAATGGCCGGTATCACCGTTTCCCGCGGTATCGTGAAATGGTTCAAAGGCCGTGAGACCGCTCTGGCCATGGGTTCCGAAATGGCCCTCGCCCGCCTCGGTGTCGCCACCTGCATGATCTTCTCCCCCTTCTTCGCCAAACTGGGCGGCACCGTTGACGTGTCCCGCTCCGTCGCTTTCGGCGTGGTGCTGCTCTGCATCGCCCTCATGATGTTCATCGTCTATTTCTTCATGGACAAGAAACTGGATGCACAGACCGGTGAGGCCGAAGAGAAGGACGATCCCTTCAAAGTTTCCGATATTGGCAAAATCCTCTCTTCCGGTGGTTTCTGGTTGGTGGCTCTCCTTTGCGTGCTTTACTACAGCGCCATCTTCCCGTTCCAGAAATATGCCGTGAACATGCTCCAGTGCAACCTCACCCTCAACCCGGGCGAAGGTTTCTGGGCCGGCAGCAGCGTCACCATCATCCAGTATCTGGTCATGTTGGTTGTTGCCGTCTGCTCCTTCACCAGCAACTTCTCCAAGAACAAAGGTGCGAAAATCGGTCTGATGGCCGCTGCTGTCGTCGCCTTGGTTGTTTACTGCTACATGGGCTTCATGCGCGGCACCGCCGAAACCATCTTCGCCGTGTTCCCGCTGCTGGCCGTTGCCATCACCCCGATCCTCGGCAACTACGTTGACCACAAGGGTAAAGCCGCTTCCATGCTGATGATCGGCTCCTTGCTGCTCATCCTCTGCCACCTCACTTTCGCTTTCATCCTGCCGCTGTTCAAGGGCAGCGAAATCGGAGGCGTGGTCGTCGCATACGTCACCATCCTCGTGCTGGGTGCCTCCTTCTCCCTGGTGCCCGCCGCCCTCTGGCCGAGCGTTCCGAAACTCGTTGACGAGAAAATCATCGGTTCCGCCTACGCCCTCATCTTCTGGATCCAGAACATCGGTTTGTGGCTCTTCCCGCTCCTGATCGGCAAGGTTTTGGACAAAACCAACCCCGACGTGATCGCCCAGATGAACGAAGGACTCATCGACGCAGAAACCGCCGCCGTGTCCTACAACTACACTTGGCCGCTGGTGATGCTGGCCGGCCTCGGCGTGGCCGCCCTCATCCTCGGTATCATCCTGAAAGGTGTGGACAAGAAGAAAGGCCTCGGCCTTGAACAGCCCAACATCAAAGCTGAATAAAACCGTTGCGTAATGCAGGAATTCATCCCGATTTTCACGCTCGGAAACGGAATCCGCGTCATCCACGAAGAGGTCTCGTCGCCCATCTCGCACTTTGGCGTCATCGTCAACGCCGGGACGCGCGACGAGCCGGATGACCTGCCCGGACTGGCTCATTTCGCGGAACACA
>JAEEQA010000010.1 GCA_016285085.1 Bacteroidales bacterium | reverse complement strand
ATTTCCATCACGGAGTTGAGGTCGCGGTACTCACCGTTTCCGGGCATGAAGAAGACGGCGTCGCGGGTACCGTCGCGGTACTGCAGTTTCTCCATCGAGATCGGCAGCGGGTCGGAATTGTAGGCCTTGCGCTTCATCTGGTCCACGTACCAGCCGGCGGAGAGCAGCGACAGGTTGCAGACACGAACGTCGGTGCGGTATCCCTCCACCTCCTGGGCGTACCAGAGAGGGAAGGTGTCGTTGTCGCCCATCGTGAAGATGATGGCGTTGGGGGCACAGGAGTCGAGGTATGCCTTGGCTGCGGCCAGCGCCGTGTAACGGTGCGAACGGTCGTGGTCGTCCCAGTTCTGCGAAGCCATCAATCCCGGAACGAGGCCGAGGCAGAGGCAGGTGGTCAGCACGGCGGCAATCACCTGCACCTTGCTGTTTTTCAGTTTTTCAAACAAGGAATAGATGCCGAACACGCCGAAGCCCACCCAGATGCTGAACGCATAGAACGACGCGGCGAAGGCGTAGTCACGTTCACGCGGCTGGAAGGCGTACATGTTCAGGTAGAAGCCGATGGCCAAGCCGGTCATCAGGAAGAGCATCAGCACGATGAAGGAGTTCTTCCCGTCGCGGCTGGAATAGAAAAGGATGCCGATGATGCCCAGCAGCAACGGCAGCATGTAGTACTTGTTGTGCCCCTTGTTCTCGTTGGCTTTCAAGTCGGCCTGCTTGCCAAGGAAAATCTGGTCGATGGCGTTGATGCCGGTGATCCAGTTGCCTTCAAGCTCGCCGCCCGTGCCCTGCACATCGCCCTGGCGGCCGCTGAAGTTCCAGAGGAAGTAGCGCCAGTACATATAGTAGAACTGGTAGGTGTGCATGAACTTGATGTTCTCCTGGTAGTCGGGAATGCGGGTCTTGTTGAGCAGTTTCGCCGCTTTCACGGGGTCGTTGGCATAAATCCAGTTGATGTAGTTGGCCTTGTGGTCGTGGTCGTACATGCGCGGCATGAAACGCTTCTGGCTTTCGTCGTAGTAGGGGACGGAGTTTTCGCGTTTGTCGGAGATGACGTATTTGCCGGCAGCGTCGTCACGCACATACACGGGGTTGCCGTTCTCGTAGCGCGACGGGCGGGAGTCGTAGGTGCGGCCCGTGAGGAACGGAGTGTCGCCGTACTGCTCGCGGTTCAGGTAGGCGAGAAGGGCCACCGCATCCTCCGGATTGTTCTCGTCAATCGTCGGGTTGGCGTTGGAACGGATGGTCAGCACGAAGAAGGTGGAGTAGCCAATGAGCAGGAACAGGAAGCAGTAAACACCGGCCACCAGATTTCCTTTGCCTTTCCTGTAGCCGTACCAAAGCCCCCAAGCAATGAGTGCCGCGATGATGAGGAAGTAGATGATGGTGCCGGAGTTGAACGGCATTCCGAAACTGTTGACGAAGAAGATCTCGAACTTGCCGGCCAGATTCACAATCATGGGAATGATTCCGTAAAGGATGAGTCCCAGCAGAATGAATGAACCGATGAGGGAGAATAGGATGCCCCACTCGGCCAACGAGCTGAAGGTTCCTTTGCGGTAGCAGATGACCAGCAGCGGCAGGGAAATGAAAAGCCAGATGAGGAGCATCGCCACGGTCGGGAAAAAGACGGCGGCCACGACTGAAGCAAGGGCGATGGTCTGCACCACACCCCAAACCGTCGCGTTCTTCGACAGCTTGAAATAGACAATCAGCACCACGGCCGGAATGGTCAGCAAGTTCAACAGGTGAACACCGATGGAAAGTCCTATCAGATAGGCGATAAGCACAATCCATCGGTTCGGGTTGACATCCCCTTTCGGGTTGTCGTACTCGAATTCCCATTTCAGGATGCACCAGAACACCAATGCGGTGAAGAAGGAGGACATCGCATAGACCTCACCCTCCACAGCGGAGAACCAGAAGGTGTCGGTGAAGGTGTAGGTAAGCGAGCCGACAAGCGCGGAACCGAACAGGGCCGCCATACGGCCGGCGGTCATCCCGCCTTCCATGTTCGCCACCAACTTGCGTCCTAGCATCGTCATCGTCCAGAACAGGAACATGATGGTGAGTCCGCTGCAAATAGCCGACATACTGTTGATGCAAACAGCCACCTTCGTCACATCGCCCCCGGCGAACATGCTGAAAACACGGCCCAGAAGCTGGAAGGTCGGTGCTCCAGGGGGATGCCCCACTAACAGTTTGTTGGCCGTGGCAATGTACTCGCCGCAATCCCACCAAGAGGCCGTCGGCTCCGCCGTCATAATATACACTGCGGAGGCAAAAATGCCGATGACCCACCCGAGGATGTTGTTGATCCAGTTGTACTTTTTCGTCATCTTGTAATGATTTTAGTGATAGTTATAATTTTTCTATTATTTTATATTATTGAATATCAATTAATTATAAAATTAATTTGTTGATACAAAATGCTTGCAAAGGTATAAAAAAAGTAGGAAAGTTTGAAGGTTGGAAAGTGCTAAAAAAGTCGTACTTTTGCACGTTTTTTTCAATGGATATGAGAACGAGATTTTATGCGTGTTTATGCGCCTTGCTGTTGCCCTTTCTGATGTTTTCCTGCTCCAAGGATTTCAATTCCAACGCACCATACCGCGACGCCACCATTGTCTATGGCATCCTTGATGCCAGCGAAGGGGTCCAATATGTAAAGATTTACAAGGGTTTCCTTACCGATGGAAATGCTTACGAAGCGGCGCAGATTTATGACAGCCTATACTATTTTGACAAAATCACAGTGGATATGGAGGAGTACAACAATGGCCGCAAGATCAGTACATGGCGATTGGACACCACCACCGCCATCCCCCGCGACCTCAACGGCGATATGTCGGCTCCAAAACAGCTGCTGTATGTGGTCAATCACGCCATTGACCCTGCCAATACGTATAAATTGGTCATCACCAACAGGGAAACGGGCCGTGTGGTGACAGCTGAAACCAGCGTGGTGGGCGAAATGAGGATAACAAAGCCCCAGGCACAGTCTGTGGATATCACTCACACCAATATGAATACTATAGAATATAAGGATGCTGAGAATTCCGTCGCCTATTTAGTCTATCAGTATTTCAATTATGTGGAAATAAACAGGACTACGGGAGTCACTGTCCGCAAAAGTATTCGCCGCAACGTAACCCCGTCTCTGGTCACCACTTCCAGCCTCCAATACAATCCCTATAGATTGTATGAATACCTCTGTTCCCACATTGAGGTGGACAACACAGTGGACCGTTATTTGCTTGCTGACTCCTGTATCTGCTTTGAAGTGTGGGCCGTCAATGATACATACTACAATTATGTGCGTACCAGTACCATTTCCTCCAGTGTGGTGATGGATCATTTGGTCTATACCAATGTGGAATGTGAGGATGACGATTTGGTCGCTGGTTTCCTTGGCTCACGGTGCAGCGCTCGTTCGTTCCATCGCTTGAATGATAACTCGCAGGATTTGATTGTGAAAGGCAGTGCCTCGCGCAAGCTTAACTTTCACTATTTTTACGAGCTGCCGGAGTAGGCTCGCTGTCGCTCACCATTCCTTGATTTTGGTTCGCTGTCGCTCACCATTTTGCTCACTTCGTTCGCATTCCCTTATTTCTGCGTAGCCGGCAGGATGTCGAAGTCCATTTGCCGACGGTCCATGTCCACGCCGGCGACCCGCACCGTGACGGTGTCGCCGAAACGGTAGTTGTGCCCGTGGTGCAGTCCCACCAATGTGTAGTTTTCGTCATCAATGTAGTAGAAGTCGTCGTTGAACTTCCGCATGGAGATCAAGCCCTCGCAGTGGCTTTCTTTCAGTTCGGCGAAGACGCCCCATTTGCAGATGCCGCTGATCGTGGCCTCGAAAACCTGTCCCACCTTGTCGGCGAGGAACTCGGCCTGTTTGTATTTGATGGAGGCGCGTTCCGCCTCGGTGGCTTTCTGCTCCATTTGGGAACAGTGTTCGCAATACTCTTCAAACTCCTTTGGGTTCACGGAGTTTCCTTTGGCGAGGTAGCGATCAAGGAGACGGTGCACCATCAGGTCGGGATAGCGCCGGATGGGGGAGGTGAAATGCGTGTAGAAGGGGAAGGCAAGGCCGTAATGGCCGATGTTTTCGGTGGAATAGACGGCCCGCGCCATCGTGCGTATGGAAAGCTTGCTCAGCATCTCGTACTCCTGCGTGCCTTTCGCCTGCTGGAACATCTTGTTGAAAGAACTGGCCAATGTCTTTGACGAGCCCACCTTGAAATCGTAGCCGATTTTCTTGACAAAATTCTTGAAAGTGGTCAGTTTCTCCTCCAACGGCTTGTCGTGGATACGATAGACGAAGGTGCGCGGCTCCTTGTTGGCAACGGTTTTCTTTCCGATGCGTTCCGCCACTTTTTTGTTGGCCAAGAGCATGAACTCCTCGATGAGCCAGTTGGCTTCGGTCGAAACCTTCAGGTAAACCCCGATGGGTTTCGCGTTCTCGTCCAACTTGAACTTGACCTCCTCCGTCTCGAAGTTGATGGCGTTGTTCTCAAACCGCTTCTTCCGCAAGATGCGGGCCAGGGCGTTGATGTCGTTGATTTCGGTGGCGAGCCGTCCCTTGCCGCTGTCGATGATCTGCTGCACTTCGTCGTAGTTGAACCGTTCATCGGAGTTGATGACGGTGTGCCCGAACCACTCCTTCACCACTTTGGCCCCTTCGGTCATCTCGAAGATGGCGCTGAAGCAGAGTTTGTCTTCGTGCGGCCGCAGTGAGCAGAGGTTGTTCGACAGCACTTCCGGCAGCATGGGGATGGTGCGGTCCACCAGATAGACGGAGGTGCCGCGTTCGTAGGCCTCCTTGTCGATGAGCGTGCCGGGGCGAACATAGTAGGAAACGTCGGCGATGTGGACACCGATGCGGAAGTTGCCGTTGGGCAGTTTTTCGTAGGAGAGAGCATCGTCGAAGTCCTTTGCATCGGCGGGGTCGATGGTGAACGTGGTGATGTTGCGGCAGTCGCGGCGTTTGCGGATTTCCTCCTTCGTGATTTCAACGGGAATGGCCGCAGCCTCCTCTTCCACATCGGCGGGGAAGGCGAGGGGAAAGTCGTTCTCGGCGAGGATGGACTGCATCTCCACGTTGTTGTCGCCGGGTTTGCCCAGGACGTGGATGACTTCGCCGATGGGGTTGCGGCTTCCGGGAGTCCAATCGACGATGCGCACCACCACCTTGTAGCCGTTCTTGGCCTTCTTCAATAGTCGGGTGGGAATGAGCATGTCGTGGCGGTATGACGGGCTGTCGGGGATGAAGAAGGCGATGCCTTTCTGCATGCTGATGATGCCGACCACCTGCTTCTTGCTCCGTTCGAGCACATCCACAATCTCGCCTTCGGGTCTCCTCCCTTCGCGGGGCGGATAGACCAATACTTTCACAAGGTCGCCGTGCAGCGCATTGCTGAGTTTGCGTTCCGGAATGAAGATGTCCTCGTTGTCTCCCTCCTGAATCACGAAGGCAGCCCCTCCGTACTTCACTTCCAGACGCCCGGTGGCATAGTTGCGTCCGGTCGTTTCCTTGCTCAGGTAGCGTGGGTTGATGCGGTACTTTCCGCGTCCCACCTTGAGGAGGATCTTCACGTTCACGAACTTCTCAATGGTGCGGACCACCTCGGCCCGCCCCTCTTTGTCGTAGATGTGGAGCTTTGCTGAAATTTGTTTGTATCCGTATTTTTCGTGTGATGAGGAAAAAACCTCGATGATTCTGTTTTCTAATGATTGCATGATAATTCAATAATGTTTTTTGTAGATACGTTTCATGAAACGTCTCTACGGTATGGTTTGTTCATTGTAGAAACGCAAATTTTTGCGTTTCTACAGGGTTTTGTGCATTTTGTAATTATACATTAAAAAAAGGGGGCTTTGTTTCCGCCGCCCCCTTGATGTCATAAATGTCGTTTATTATTTCGTGACGATGAACTTGTTGGTGAGGATCGTCTCGTTGTTGTAAACGTTGATGAAGTAGATGCCTTGCGAGAAGGTGGCGATGTCGTAGGTGAGGGTGGCATCGTTGCCCAGCAGGTTCTCCTCGTAAACGCGTACCAGCTTGCCCGTAGCATCGGTGATGGTGATGCGGGTGTTGCCTTCCATGCCGCTGATGTTCAGGTTGAGCAGGTCGCGGGCCGGGTTCGGGAAGGTGGTGACGGTGGGCACGGTGTTGTTTGCGTAGTTGTCGATGTTGGTGACAATCGGCGTGCTCGGTGTGCTGCCGGCCTCGCCCACAATGACGGTCATGTTGCGAGAGGCAATGGTCTTCTTGCCGGTATAGGTGTCACCGCGACCGCCCCAGAGCGGACCGTATGCGCCGTTGACCACGTACGGGTTGTAGAATCCCCAAGTTTGGCCGCCGGTGCTCTCAACTCTCTCTTCCACAGTGAACTTGATGGTGTAGGTACCGGGCTGTGTGAAGTTGAATTGAATCTTTTGCGGCATGTTACGGAAGGCACCGAAGTTGAAGTAGTCGAAATAGTAGGCCGTACTGTTGGAGGGATACTGATAGAGGAACGTGGTTCCCGGCATCTCGCCGCGAGCAGAGTCAATGTGCGGAATTCCGTAGAAGTTTCTGTCGTGATCATAGTAGGACATCATCCGCAGGTTCTCCACATAGTCGCTGAAGTTGTCGTCGGAGATTGCACCGTCGTTGAAGACGATCTCGTACTTCATGTCAATGCGCTTGTTGTCGATAGAGTCGGCGTTGCAGGTGACAAAAGCATAGAATTCGTTGTCCACATCCGTTGAGGTCTGGATAGTGTCGAAGACGACGGTCGGGGTGAACTGGTAGTTGTTGAAGTAGCCGGAGTGACGGATGGTGTAGGTGTTGTTGGTGAAGTTCATTCCGATACCATACATGTGGACGGTGTAGATATAGACACTGTCGCAGTTGCCCGTTCCAAGCGTACCGGCCAAAACCTCGAAGGTCTTGCCTTCATCATCAGGACTCAAACCATAGGTGTATCCTTCGTGTACATAGGTTTCACCGGGTCCGAGGTTGATTTCGTGTGCCACTTCGATACGGTCGCTGATGACCTCATGTTCCGGTGTGTAGGCGGTGCAGCCCTCGGCGTCGGTCACCGTGACCGAGTAGGTGTGGATGCCGGCTGAGAGGTTGCTGATGCGCAGGATGGAGTCGGCTGTCTCGCTTCCGTCGGTGCCGTCGGTGGTCCACACATAGTTGAAGCTGCCGTTGCCGCCGACCGGAACGACTGTCAGACTGTCGGTACCGGAGCAGAGCTGGCTGACCGCGTGTGCGAAGGAGAGCGTCAGCGTGTCGGGCTGCTCAATGGTGACGGACATTTCGGCGGAGCAGTTTCCGTCGGAAACCGTCACGTTATAGGTGCCTTTGCGGAGTCCGGTGATGTCTTCGGTGTTGCGGGTGAAGGAGTCGTCACCTTCCTTCGTCCAGCTGTAGGTGTTGTCAACGACAATCAATTCTTTGTAGCGTACATTCAAATCGATGGCGGCGTTGCTTTCCCCATAGCATCTCACGCTATCGTGCGTTTCCGAGAGAATCGGAACAAGTCTTACGGTCACATCCTTCGTGCCGGTGTTTGCACAGCCGTTGCCGTCGGTGATCTTGACGGAGAGGTTGTGGATGCCGGACGTGGTGTTCGTGTCAGTCACGAAGTTGAACACGCGGGCGTTGAACACGCTGTCGGCGCCGTCTTTCCACAGGTAGGTGAGACCGCTGCCGGCATTGTCGGCAGAGAGTTCAAGCGTACCGTCCTGACACACCGTCGTGGCACTGGCCGTGATCGTGGCGGTGGGCAGCGTATCTACCGTGATGGTGATCTTCGCAGTGTCGTAGCAGCCGTTGTTGTCCACCACTCTGACACGGAAGATGGAGTCGGCAACCGGGCTGACCGTCACTTCGTTGGTGTTTGCACCGGCAATGCCGATCCATTCGTAGCTGGCAGCGGTATGCTCTGCATCGGGCGCCGCCGTAAGGGTGGTGCTTTCGCCCAAGCAGATTTCGTTGTCGCCGCTGATGGTGCTTACGGACAGTGTGTAGAGGCGGATGGTGTCGCTGGCAGTAGCGGTGCAGTTCTCACCGTTCGTCACCGTGACAGTGTAGATGTTCTGGCTGTTTTCAGGAGTTACAGTGATGCTGTTTGCGGTTTCGGTGCTGCAGCTCCATGCATAGCCGGTGCCATAGCCCGCCGTGGCGGTCAGCGTGGCATGACGGAGGTCAGCATTCGGGCAGACGGTGTCCACATCCGGGGTGATGGCCACGAACGGGATGGTGTCCACGGTGATGGAAACCAGCATTGAATCCTTGGAGGAAGTGCAGGCGGTACCTGTAGCCACCACGTAGAAGTTGTAGGTGCCGGCGATGGTCATCGTTCCGTTCAGCTTGATGGTGTCATTGGCGCTTGTCGGGTAGCTGGATGTCAGGTCAGTCGGAATGGAACCGCTGCCGAGGGCGATGGTGCCGTTGGTAGCCCACAATTTGACCTCGGTGATGTCAGTGCCCTTACAAAGCTTGCGGGTGAGGTCGTCGCCTTCGGTGGCGGCAATCTTCACGGTGTCGTTCACCTTGATGGTGATTTCACGGATGATGACAGTGTTGCAAGGCATATCGGAATTGACCTGGTTGGTCGCCGTTGCTGTGATTGTGACAGTGTGGCTGCCGGAATTAGCAGGTGTGCCTTCAATCTTGTGGAAAGCTGCATTGTAGCTCAAACCTTCAATGGCAAGGACTGCTGTGAGGTCAAGCGTGCAGTTGGCCGTGTCAAGCACGATGTCGGCGATGGGTTCGCCAAGGCAAATCTCTTGCGTTGCGGTGGCCGGATCTGCAAATTCAAGCTTGTTGGTGTCGAGCACGTTGATGGTGAACTCGAGGGTCTTGGCAGCGTTGCATCCGTCTGTGGCGGGAGTGGCCGTGATGGTGACGGTGAAGCTTTCTGCCACACTGGGCGTACCGTTGATGGTGGCGTTCGTAGCGTTGTAGGTGAGACCCTTCGTGTTGAGTTCTGGTGAGAAGGTGAGCGTGCAGTTGGCCGTGTCAAGTTCAATGCCTTCGATGTCGGTACCCAGGCAGATGGTCTGGTTGAGGCTGGAAGCCGAAGAGAGCTTGTTGGTGTCGCTTACCGTGATGGTGATGGTTTTCTTCTTCAGCTCGCAGTTGTTCGTGCTGGTGGCAGTCACTTCGTAGGTGTATTCGCCGGCGTGGGTGATGTTGCCGGAGATTGTAACGGAATTCGTGCCTTCAGTGGCTGTCAGGCTTTCGGTGAAGGTGGTCGGCAACCAGCTCAGCGTGGCGGCTTCGTAAGTTACGGTGATGTCGTCAATCGCCTGACCGAGGCACTTGTTCTGAGATTCGATGTCCACCGTCAGTTTCACGGTGTCTTTCAGATGCACGGTGATGGTGTCGGTGATTGCGCAGGTCAGACCATCAACGGGCTGGTAACTGCCGGTTACGACGAAGGTGGAGTCATCGGTGACGGGTGTCACAGTGACCTCATTGTCATCGCCCACGTTATTGTCCCAAAGGAAGTCGGTGGCTTCGGGCGTGTCCATCGTAGTGTGCAGGGTGATGCTGCTTCCACGGCAGATGCTGGTTTCGCGGCCCTCGGTGATTTCAACCACGGGCAGTGCGTGAACCGTGATGGTCTTGCTGGTGGCGGTAGCAGCCGTACAGTTGTTATTGTCTGTGTAGTTGACAGTGACGGTCTTTTCGCCGGCAGCATCCCATTTCAGTTTCAATGTGGCACCGGTGGAATCGACTTTTTCACCGTCAAAATTCCAAACATAATCATGTACATTGTCTCCTTCGGTGGTGAATTCGAGGTCGCCGTTCACGCAAACGTCGGCATTCACCGTGATGGTCGGAACGGGCAGTGTATCCACGATTATATTGGCGCTGGTGGAACTCTTACAGCCGTTGGCATCGGTCACTTCAACCTTGACAACATAGTTGCCAGCAGTGTTGCCGGTAAAGGTTGCCGTGTCGCCTTCTGCGCTCAGGCTACCGTCTGAAGGAACGCAGGTCCATGTGTATGAGCTGAAGCCGCTGACTTTGAAGCCGCTGACTCCACCCTTGCAGAATTCCTTGTCCGCAAGATTTGCGAGGTTGCCGTCTCCGGGCAGGTCGTTCACCTTGATGGTGGCGGTGTCGGAGGCAGAGCAGTTGTTCAGGTCTGTACCGGTCACGATGATGTTGAACGTACCCTGTCCTCTGCTCGAGAAGGTGACGGAAGCGCCGGTGGAGCCGCTCAGACTGTCAGCCGGTGTCCATTCGTAGGTGTTCGCTCCAGTGGCCTCAAGTACCACAGAGCTGTTGCGGCAAATCTCCTCGTCATTGACTGTGACGATGGGCAGTGCATTCACGGTGGCGGCAAAACCGCTGGTGGTGACTTTACAGCTGTTGCGGTCCACCACGGTGGCGGTGTAGGTGTGGGAACCTGCGGCCAGACCGGCTTCGCGGATGACGGCTGTGTTGTTGATGGAGTCGCCGTTGCGCATCCACTTGTAGCTCACTAATGCAGTGTCGCTTACGAGGGTGAAATGGAAGGCGCTGTCGGCGCAGATGGCGGTATTGCCATTTTCTTCATTGATGGAAACCACCGGCAGAGCGTTCACTTTGACTGCCATTTCATTGGTGGTGGCCTGACATCCGTTATGGTCGATCACAGCCACTTTGTAGGTGCCAGACTCGGTGGCACGGAGCGTGGCTGTACCTTCGATGGAGATATCGTTGCGTGTCCAGTTGTAGGTGCTGATCACCGTGTCGGAAGTGACAGTGAAGTGGAAGGCACTGTCGGCGCAAATGACCGAGAGCTCGTTGTCTTCACTGAGGGTGACCACCGGCAGAGCGTTCACTTTGAGGATGAACGGCAGGGTGGTGGTGTCGCAATTGGTCGTGGTGTTCTTCACATACAAGGTGTATTCGCCGGCATCGGAGAGTGCAATGGAGCTAAGGGTGAGGGAAGCCTCGGTCTTTCCATCCAATGCGCTTCCGTTTTTCTTCCACTGGTAGGTGTAGTCGCTGGAGGTGGTAGCAATGCTAAGCACGACATCTGCTTCTGCGCATACAGCTTCTCCACTGGTGAAGGTGGTGTTGTTGTGGTTGGCAGTGATGGAGGCATCCGGACGCTCGTTCACAGTGAGCTTCACCGTGTAGGAGGTGCTGTCGCAGCCGGTTGTGCTATTCTTCACTACCACATTGTAAACACCGTTGTTGCTGCTTGATGCGGAGGCAAGCACGAGTTCGTTGCCCTCTTCTCCTTCAATAGCAGCGTTGTCCTTTTTCCATGTGTAGGTCATGCCGCTCTGTGAAGGCACGCTGAAGGTAACCACTTCTCTTTCACAGATAGTGAGGTCGTAGTCATTTGCAGTGACGGCAGTTCCGTTCACCGTGAGGGAAGCGCTCGGCAACGGCAGAACAACCACCGTGTCTTTCGCTGTGGCAACGCAACTCTTTGTGCCATAGATTTTAGTACCGGTCACTTCAAACGCGTGGATGCCAACTGTGGGTTCAACGTCAACGACATCGTTAGAGCCGAGGTCGGAACCGAGACCATCAGTCCAAGAATAGTCGTCAGCACCGGTCACGGAGATGATGGCAGGTGTGTAGAGGCAGATGGTGTCGTCCGGGTCGTAGGAGAACACCAGTTCGGGAAGTGCCAGGACGGTCAGTTTCACCGTGTCGTTCTGGGTGCAAGTGCTGCTGCTGAATTCGGTGCCGTTGGTCTGGGTTGCTACAATGTAGTAAGTGTTGGCTTCGGATACGCTGGAAAGGGTAGTGCTGGTTGCCCCGCTTATCTTTGTTTCATCGCTAATCGTAGTTCCTTTGTACCACTGGTAGGTGTAGTTGCTTCCGGTAGCGCCAAGAGTAGCCACAAACTCGGTGTTGCCTTCGGCGCAGATGCTGTCTTCACCGCTGATGGCAATGTTGAATTCTTCGGGCTGTGTGAGGATGATGGTGTCGTGTGCCACGCAACCCTTGACATCGTTGACCTGGAGGGTGTATTTGCCTGCAGTCAGGTCACTGAGGGTCTCATTGGTGCTTCCGTTGTTCGACCATGCGTAGGTGAGCGTGCCTTCGTTGCCGCCTGTTACATGCGCGGTGATTTCACCGTTGGTCTCACCAAAGCAGGTGGGATTGATGGAATCGTGTGTGATAGCCAAGACAGCAGGACGCTTGATGACCGTGTCCACACTTGCCGTACAGTTGTTTTCATCTTTTACGGTAATGGTATAGTCGCCGTTGTTCAGATCAGTCCAAGTCGGGGTGATTTCGAGGAAGTCACCGTCGTTGAGCTTGTAGGTGTAGGTGGGCGTCTTTCCACCGTGTGCCTCCACGGAGATGCTGCCCATATTGCCGCTATAGCTACAGGCGATATTCGTGATGGCGGACACTTCGATGGTGAGTGTGTCGGGCTGTTTGATGGTGTCGTTGGCAGTGGCCGTGCAGCCGTAGTCGTTGGTGACGGTCACGTAGTATCTGCCGACGGGCAGGGCGTTGATGTCCGTGACTGTTTCGTTGGCGCTGTTCGTCCAAGCGTAGGTGAAGTCGTTGCCGCCGGTCACGGTTGTTGTAATCTTACCGGTGCTTTCGCCGTAGCAAAGCACGTCAGAGGGTGTGAGAGTGATGGCGGGAACGGTGTCCACGGTGACGGTCACGGTCTTGGTGAGCTGGCATCCGTCGCTGTTCACACCCGTTACATTGTAGTTGTACACGCCCTTCGTATTGGAGGTGAAGATGCGTGAATTATTTCCGTTTTCTGTCAGTTCGGAAGCGGTGGGCCATGTGTAGGTGAGGCCGTCTGTGGCGGTCAGGGTGTCGATATTGCCTATACAGATTTCAAAGTCGCCGTCCTTGCTGGTGAAAGCGAAGGTGGTGGTGTCCTTGACGGTGATGTTCTTGGTGCCTGTGCCATAACATCCTTTTTCGTCTTTCACGGTGACGGTGACGGTCTTTTCGCCAGTTTCAGCCCACTTCGCATTGATTTCTTGTCCGTTGTAGTTGGCGGCGCTGCCGTCTGTTCCCAGATTCCATTCGTAGTCGTTATAGTTGGTCTGGGTGTACATGACGAGTTCGTTGTTGGCTTCTGAAGCGCTGAGACAGATGTTTTCAGCATTTGCTGTGATGGTCGGGCGCGGCAGGGAGTCCACGGTGATGTCTTTCGTCATGGTGGTCTGGCAGCCAGAGCCGGTAGCGGCCGTCACTGTGACCGTGTAGGTTGTACTGGTGGTCGGGGTGCCAGTGAACGCTTTCTTGTATTCGTTGGCTCCGTCGGTCATTGTCAGTCCGGTCGGCACATCCCATGTGTAGGTGTATCCGTCCGTAACGGTGAGGGTGTCGGAAGCGTTGGCGCAGATTTCACCATATTTTGCAGTGATGGTGAAGTCGGCGGTGTCGCTCACGGTGATAGTATGGGTGACGGTCTTTTCAATGCACTGCGGGGCATTGTTGCTGGTGGCCTTCAGTGTGTAGGTGACCGTTGCCGTAGGTGTGCCGGAAATGGCGCCGTTTACGTCGTCGAAGGAGAGGCCGTGGCTGTTGCCGCCCTCCCATTCAATGGACAGTGTACTGTTGGTGGCATTGAATACTATGTTGGGGATGGACTGGCCTTCGCAGATGGCGGTGTCTTTTGGACCGCTGATCTGGGTCAGTGTCACGGTGTCGTTCACCACAACAGTTGCCGTTTTGCTGGCAGTGACGAAGCAGGTACCGATGGTGGCGGTGGCCGTCACGGTGTAGGTGTTTTCACCGAGGCCGGGCGTGACGGTGGTGTCTGCTCTGTTGGTGCCTTCAGCACTCCACTTGTAGGAAATCTCGCCCTTGAGTGCGGTGTAGGAGGCCGTCAGCGTAGCGCTTTCACCAAGACAGATGGTGTCATTGGGATCAAAGGTGATTTCCGCAAGGGTGACAGCGGGGTTGTTCACGTTCACGATGACGGTGTCGTAAGCCACTTTCGTGCATTCGCCCACCGTGTCGGTCACGGTCAGGTAATAGACGGTGGTATCGGCCGGCTCAACCGTGATGGAGCTTGTCCGGTCGGCAATGTCTTCCATACCGCTGCCATCCAGCTTGCTGGATTTCCAAGTGTAGCCGAGGCGGTCGTTGGCCTTGGTCGCAACGGAGGCAGCGAGTGTGGCCGTGGTGCTTGCACAGATAGTCTGGTCGGCCATCGGGGTCAGCGTGACGTACGGGTTGTTGATGATGACCACGGTGTCGTCAGTCGCTGCACAGTTCTTGGTGCCGTAAGTGTTGGTTCCGGTCAGTACATAGTTGTGAACGAAATATTCGTCAGTGCCGGCGGCCTGTTCGATGGCGATCTCGGTAGCGGAGCCTTTGTCGACGCCGTTAAGGGTCCAGGCGTAAGCCTGTGCGCCACTGGCGGTCAGCTTGGCCTCGGTACCGAAGCAGATGGTGTCGTTAAGTGCGGTGATGGTTACATTGGGAACCTCAAGAACGGTGAGAACGACACTGTCTTTCTGTGTACAGGGGGTGGAAGTGGTCTGCTGGGTGACGATCACCTTGTACTCGTACTCTCCGTTCGGATTGCTGAGGTTGGTGATTTGGGCATTGGTGCTGTCCGTCATGACCACATCGTCCTTGTACCATTGGTATTGGTAGGTGTAGCCTGCTTCGGCAGCTGTCAGGAAAGCCGTGTAGTTGGCGAGCTCGGATGCGCAGAGACTGTCGCGGTTGTCGGTGATGCCGCTGATGGCGACATGGAATTCTTCCGGTTCGGTGAGTCGGATGGTGTCGTGTGCCACGCAGAGGCTGTCATCGACTACGGTGAAGTAGTAGTTTCCTTTGGGAAGTTCGGTGCGCTCGGTAGCGGTGATGCCGCTCTCATTGTCCCAACTTGTGGTGTAAGGCGTACGGCCGCCGGTGACAGTCACGACGATTTTACCGTCGAAAAGGCCGAAGCAACTCGGATTGATGGAATCGTGGCTTACAGCCAGTTTCGTGTCAGGTGTCTCGATGGTGACTTGGACGGTGTCTTTACAACCCTTGGCGTCTTTCACCACTACGGTGTGCAGACCCGGTGTCAAGTCGTTCTTCTCGGTGATGCCAGCGGCGAAATCGTGGTCATCCCATTTGTATTCGTAGCTGCCATTGCCGCCCTCGGCATTTACTTTGAGCACACCGTTGTTGTCGCCGAAACACTTGATGTCGGCGCTGTCGGTGGCGGTGAGAACCAGCACCTCAGGCTCGTTGATGGTGACGGTCAGCGTGGCGGGGCAGAGGCTGTCGTCGGTGGCCGTGATGGTGTAGGTTCCAGCCGTGAGTACCGAATTGATGGTGTCGTTGAAGCTCATGTCGTTGTCACCCTTTTTCCAAGAGTAGCTGTAGGTGCCGGGGTTCCAGCCGCCGGAGACGGTGAACTGGATCTTGCCGTTGGCATCGCCGTGGCAGTCCACATCCTTGGATGCGTAGTGGATGAATTGCAGAGAATCCTCCGGCTGACGGATAGTGTCGTAGAGGGTGACGGAACAACCCTTGGCGTCGGTCACTTTGATAGTGTCGATGCTGGCATAGAGCCCGCTGTAGATTTTCGCTGTGGCGGATTCAGGATCGTTGCTGTTGAACTTGAAGTTATAGTTTCCGCTTGCGGTTTGCGTGCCGCCGGTGGCACTATAGGCAAGGATACCGTTATTGCCGCTGTAGCAGTCCACATTCTCATGCTGTGTCTTGGTCACGGTGAGAGCGATGGGTTCATTGATGGTGGCCTCGCCGGTGACGGTGCAACCGTGGATGTCCGTAACGGTCACGGTGTAAGTGGCAGGATAGGCACCCGGTGTAAGGGTTTCACCCTGGAGGTTGCCGCGGCTGTGTGTGTTGGGTTGGCTGCATACATTTGTATTGTTATCGCTCCATTTGTAGCAATAGTTACCGGTGCCGCCGGTCACGGTGGCGGTGAGGGAACCGTTGTTATAGCCAAAGCAGGTTACATCGACGGCAGTAACGTTGACAGTGGGCACGGAGTCCACAATGATGGAAACGGTCTGGCTCGTCTGACATCCCGTTGTGGTGACAAGACCATTGACCGTGTAGGTGTATTTTGCGGACACGTTGTGGCTGAAGATTTGTTTGTAAGAATTGTATTCAGTAAGATAACCGTTGTTCGGGGTCCATGTGTAGGTGATACCCGATTCCACACTGGGTGTGAGGGTGTCCTTGTCGTAGGCACAGATGCGGTATTCTCCGCTCTGAAGTCCTGCTGTGTGGGCTACGGTGAACGGAATGACGTCGTTTACCTTGATGCTGGCAGTTGCTCTGCTGACGCAGCTGCTGGTGCTGTTGGTGATGGCGACTTGGATGTTCTTCGTGCCTGCAGTGGCCCACTGCGCCTTGACGGTGCTGCTGGTCAGTTCGGTGTTGTCAACGGCTGTACCGCCGTCCAGTGTCCATGCGAAGGTATAGCCCGTTTCGGTGATGTTGGTGGAAAGGGTGATGGTGTCGCGGGTCTCGGAAGCGCTGACACAGATCTCGTTTTCGTTGTTGGCCGAAATCGTGGGCACCACGGTGTCGTTGACGGTGATGGTGCCGGTAACGGTCTTCGGATTGCAATTGTAGTTGCTGGTAGCAGTGTAGGTGTATTTGTAGGTGCCGGCAGCCGTGGGTGTTCCAGAGATTCCAGTGGCGCTTTGTGTCACACCTGCCGGTATGGAGGTCCAAACGAGAGCGCCGTTTCCGTTCGTCACGGAGAAGGTGATGTCGGCAAGGGCTTCACCGAGACATTTGGTCTGGGTGGTGTCGCCGCTCACGGTCAGCTGCACGGTGTCGTTGACGGTGATCTTTACAATTTGTGTTTTGTCGAAGGCACTGCAATCGTTGGCGCTGACGATCTTGACAGTGTAAGTGAACTCGCCATATTCGGTCGGCGTGCCGGAGATGCTGTCACCTGCAAACGTTACGCCCGCAGGCAGGGTGCCGGTGTTTGCATAGACGCCATTCGTCTTTGCAAAGTTGATGGTGCTGAGCTTGTTGCCGAGGCATAAGGTCTGTTCGGTAGTGCCCGTGACAGTCAGGGTGGCGGTGTCATAAACGGTGATGGTACCGGTCATGATTTTGTCGTAGGCAGAGCATCCATTATTGCTGTTGGCGGTGATGGTGTAACGGAACGTGCCAACCTCTGTCGGCGTGCCGTTGATGGCATTCTCAGCGCTGAATGTTATGCCAGTGGGGAGAGTGCCCGTTTGAGCAATGGTACCGTTCGTTACGGTGAATTGGGTGGCAGCTGTCATCGCTGTTCCGGGGCAGATGGAGAAAGTGGTATCGCCTGAAACGGTCAGCTTCACGGTGTCGTTGACGGTGATGGTGCCGGTAACAGTCTTTGAGGAGCAGCTGTGGTCGCTGGTGGCAGTGTAGGTGTATTTGTAGGTGCCGGCAGCTGTAGGTGTTCCGGAAATTCCAGCGGCATCAGACGTTACTCCTGCCGGGGTGGCGGTCCAAGCGAGATTGCCGGTTCCGTTCGTCACGGTGAAGGTGATGTTGGCAAGGGCTCCACCGAGACACTTGGTCTGGGTGGTGTCGCCGCTCACGGTCAGCTTCACGGTGTCGTACACGGTAATTTTTACAATTTGCTCTTTGTCGAAGTCAGAACAATCGTTTGCGTCTTTCACTTTGACGGTGTATGTAAACTCGCCAGCTTCGGTCGGCGTACCGGAGATTTTGTTGTTTCCAAACGTTACGCCAGCAGGCAGAGTGCCGCTGTTGTCATATTCGCCGTTGGTGATTACAAAGCTGATGTCGCTTAATTCGCCACCGAGGCAGAAGGTCTGTTCGGTGGTACCTGTGACAGTCAGGGTGGCGGTGTCATAAACGGTGATGGTACCGGTCATGGTCTTGCTGGAGCAAGCCTTGTCGCTGTTGGCTGTGATGGTGTAACGGAACGTGCCAACCTCTGTCGGCGTGCCGTTGATGGCATTCTCAGCACTGAATGTTATGCCAGTGGGAAGAGTGCCCGTCTGAGCAATGGTGCCGTTCGTCACAGTGAATTGGGTAGCATCTGTCATTGCTGTCTTTGGACAGATTGAGAAGGTGGTGTCGCCAGTTACGGTCAGTTTCACGGTGTCGTTGACGGTAATGGTACCAGTGATGGTCTTGTTGTAGGCGGAGCAATCGTTGTTGCTGGTGGCGGTGATGGTGTAGTTATAAGTGGTGGCTTCCGTAGGCGTGCCTGAGATTTTGCCGTTGGCGAAAGTGAGGCCGGCAGGCAGAGCCGGGGAGATGGTCAACGGATTGCAGTTGGCGGAGTCGATGACGATGTCATCAATAGGGTTGCCAAGGCAGATGGAGGGATTCTGGTTCGTTCCCTCGTGGAAGGCCAGTTTCACGGTGTCGTTGACGGTGATGGTGCCGGTAATGGTCTTGTCGCTGGATGCGCAACCGTTGTTGCTGGCAGCATTGATCGTGTAGTTATAAGTGGTGGCCACGGTGGGAGTGCCGGAGATTTTGCCGTTGGCGAAAGTGAGGCCGGCGGGCAAAGCCGGGGAAATGGTCATCGGTGCGCAGTTGGCAGAGTCAATTACAATGTCTTCAATGGAATTGCCCAGACAGATAGTGGGATTCGCATTCGTTCCTTCGTGGAAGGTCAGCCGCACGGTGTCCTTCACGGTGAAAGCAAACGTTGCGGTGGCTTTTGCGGAACAGTTTCCGATAGAGTCGGTGACGGTGACCGTGTACTCTTTTGCTCCAATGGAGGTCGGGGTGACCACGATGGAAGCGGTCGTTTCGTCAGTGTTCCATTTATAATAAAGGGTGCCGTCATTGCTGTGTGTGGGCATGGCGGTCAATGTTTGGCTGTTGCCAAGGCAGATGTCTTCAGGAGTGCCATCGTTTAAGGATACGCTCGGTGTGTTCACGGTGATGGTCACAGTGTCGGAGTAAATGGTGCAGCCGGTTGTGCTGTTGGTAAGGATGGTGTAGTACTTGCCGGCTTCATTGGAAGAGATGTTCTCAAAAGTGAGGATGCGGTTTGTGCCGAGTCCGTCGGCAGGACCCACTTTCATCCATACATACTCGAAACCATCGGCTGCGGCGAGGCTGACGGTCTGTCCGGCGCAGGCGGTGATGTCCAGTGTGGAGGTTTCGTCGGCATCGCCCACCTTGGTGGTGACCTCCGTGTTGGGCAACGGGCGCACGTCGATATTCAGTACGGTGTCGCTCACCACGCGGCAGTTGGTCGTGAGGCCATTGTCAGTGATGGTTTCGGTGAAATTGACACTGATGGTCTTCGCGCCGCTGGCAGCCCATGTGAAGTCTGCGGTGTTGCCATTGTCGGCAGTGGCGACGCCGTCCTTCGTCCAAGTGTAGTTGGACATGCCGTCATTGACCGTGGCAGAGAGGGTTGCATCGGTGCATAAGGTGTCGGGTGTGGAACCCCAGTCAACGGTCGGGTTTTCACGCACCACCAGGGTCACGTTGACCACGCTGTCGCATCCGTGAGCGGAGTTGTAGTGAACTTGCTTCGTCCCCGCTGCTGTGAAAACGGTGTCGGCGTAACGGTACGGGAGCTCACTGGCGCAACAGGCGACGCTGGCGCTTGTGGAAATCAGCTCCCCCTCGGCAAGATGGAAGGTTTCGCTCTTGGTGCATCCCATCACATCGGTGATCGTCACGGTGTAGTCACCGGCTTTCAGGTTGGTGATGTCCGCGACGTTTGATGTATAGCTGTCGGGACCCGCCCAACTGTAGGTGATGGGTTCGGCTCCTTCACCTGCTGTGCGGGTAACGGTGATGTCAAGGGCACCGGTTTCCCCTCCATTGCAGAAGACATCGGTTTTGTCGGCCGAAATGGTGTAAACGTTGTCTTGGGGAACGGCTACAATCACCGCGTCTGCTGCGGCTCTTGCTTCACAGCCCGCGGCGTCCACGCACACTAATTTGTATGTGCCGACTTCAAGTCCCTTGATGGTGTCGGTCGGATTGCTGTTGCCGATGACGACGCTGCCGGTGGCAGAGGTTTCGTAGGTGTCAACCCCTGTCTGTTTGTAGGCAAAGACGGTGTAGGGGGCCTTTCCACCGGCGGGGGTCACGCTCACATAGCCGGCATTGGCGTAGGAGCAGATGGTGAGGTTGTGTCCCGTTCCCGCTTTGGCGAGGGTGAGTTCGGGATAGACGTAAAGTCTCACCGTCGCAATGGAGTCAATGCGCTCGTTGCAGCCGGTGACTGGTTTCCCGAAAGTCACCTGCTGTTCGATGATGCTGTAGAAGTCGGCGCCGTCAGGCTGCTTGTATCCGGCTTTGTTGATGGTGTCGGTGGTGATGGTCGTGCGTCCCAGCAAGTAGGGGATCTGACTGTAGCAGATGGTGTCGTAGATGGTTTCCGTCACTGTCCTGATGGTGGTGATGGTGTCGGAGAGGATGGTTTCCCCGGGCGTTGCGCCATTACCGCCAATGACAATGCTGCTGTTGTATTTCTTGTTTACATTATTGCCGCCCGACATCTGGATGAGGCTTACAACCAGCGTGTATTCATCATCGTCGTAAGTCCTGTCGCTGCGCCAGGCAAGGGTCATACGGATGCGGACATAATTCGTCTTCAAATATTTTCCGTAAAGGAAGTTGTATTGAAGTTGGTTCATGTTCAATCCCGCCTCAAATGTGCCGGTCGGGAAAGTGCCGGTTCCCGAACTGAGGAATTGTCCGGAAAAAGAAGAGTTGTTCGGGTAGAAAGGAATTGTGATATAGGAGTTCGCCGTGTTGATGTGCTCGTCAATGTTCACATCGGATAATTCGACGCCATTGTGTATAATGGTGTAGGACAACGCGTATTTTGAGTTGTCGGCAAGCCCTGCATTGTTGAAGAAAATATCAACATTCTGGGATACGCCCGGCACGGGATAGAGATTGGGCATATCAAACCGAACGCACGGGGACTGTGCGTACAGCCCGCTAACGGCAAGGCAAAAAATAAATATAAAACATAAATGTTTTTTCATAAGATATAGTTTTTGTTATTATTGATTTTCAATGTATAATATTGATACAGAGCTTTTTATTTATTTTAGAATCTTTATGGATTTTAGCGGGCAAATTTAACATTATTTTGTTCATATCTTATAAATTAATTATTGCGTTTCATAAAAGTTTTCAACAAAAAAACGCCTTTCCGTCTTTGGAGGGAGAGGCGCTGTTGTTAAAAAAATATGGAATGGTCCGATTTTTACTTTGTGCGAAGGGATTGAAGGGGTGAGGCTGTTGCCTTCCCTATGGTTATGTCAAATTCTCCGGCGACTTCCCCGATGATTTCTCTGAAATGAAAGCCCACGGACCCCATCAAATTCAACATATATATATTGTATGGGCGAATGGGAAAGATTTGCGAATGGAGGAAGTCGGTGAACGCTTCTTTCAATAGGGCGTTTACGAAGGCGTCTTGACGGTTGTCGCCGAGGAAACGGGCGAAGGAGGCGAGGAATCGGTTGGGTGCAGGTTCCCGGTAGATGCGGCGGAGGGTTTCCCTCTTGTCAATTCCGTATGCTTGTTCAATCTTACTTTCGAGGGGCGGGGGGACTTCGTTGCGCAAGTATTTTTGGATGAGAGCTTTGCCAAGATAGGTGCCGCTTCCCTCGTCGCCGAGCAGATAGCCGAGGGAGGGCGCTTGGGCTACGATGCGGCTGCCGTCGTACAGGCATGCGCTGGCGCCGGTGCCGAGGATGGCGACAAGGGCTGTTTCTCCGCTGCTCAGGAGCCGGCACGCCCCGAGGAGGTCGGAGATGACTTCGGTTCGGGCGGAGGGGTACTGCTTTTTCAGCAAGCTTTCGACACGGACGGCGTTGTCCGGGTTCCCGCAGCCGGCGCCGGAGAAGGTGATCCGGTCAATCCCGTCGGTGCCGGTCTGTTCCCGCAGCCTTTCCAGCACCTGCGCCATTTCATCATCGCGCATATAGGTGGCGTTGATGCCAATGTCGGTGCAGTGGCGCACATATCGTCCATCGCCATCCAGAAGGATGGCATCGCACTTGGTGGCACCGCTGTCGAAGAAAAGTTCCATCCCTTGTTATTCCTCGCTGCTCTGCTGACGTTGTTTGGCGCGTTTGCGCTCCAGCTCGTTGAGGATGATCTTGCGGACACGCAGCGACTTCGGGGTCACTTCCAGATACTCGTCGTTGGCGATGAACTCCATGTATTCCTCCAGTGAGAACTTGATGGCGGGGGCGATACGCATCTTCTCGTCCGAACCGGCGGCGCGCATATTGCTGAGCTGCTTGGACTTGCAGACGTTGATGACAAGGTCGTCCTGACGGATGTGCTCGCCGATGACCTGTCCTTCATACACCATGTCGTTGGGTTCGATGAAGAAGGAGCCGCGGTCTTGCAGCTTGTTGATGGCGTAAGGGAACGACTGTCCCGTTTCCATGGAGATGAGGGCGCCACAGTGGCGTCCGGGAATTTCACCTTTCCACGGCTGGAACTCCATGAAACGGTGCGACATGATGGCCTCGCCTTCGGTGGCAGTCAGCACCTGGTTGGTCAGACCGATCAGGCCGCGCGACGGGATCTCGAAGTTGAGGTGGACGCGGTCGCCGATAGTGTCCATCGAGGTGAGAGTGCCCTTTCTTCTTGACACATAGTCAATAACGCGGCTGGAGAACTCTTCCGGTACCAGGACGGTGAGCTGCTCCACGGGTTCGCACTTCTCGCCGTTGATCTCTTTGATGATGACCTGCGGCTGGCCTACCTGCAGTTCGTAGCCTTCGCGGCGCATGGTCTCGATGAGGACGGAGAGGTGCAGGATGCCGCGGCCGAACACGTTCAGACGGTCGGGGGAGTCGGTCTCCTCGATGCGGAGGGCGAGGTTCTTCTCCAACTCGTGATAGAGGCGGTCGCGGATGTGGCGGGAAGTGACATACTTGCCCTCTTTGCCGAAGAACGGCGAGTTGTTGATGGTGAACAGCATGCTCATCGTCGGCTCATCCACCTTGATGGAGGGCAGCGGTTCCGGATTCTCGAAGTCGGCGATGGTGTCACCGATGTCGAAGTTGTCCAGACCGAGCACCGCGCAGATTTCACCCGGATAGATGGTTTGTTTCATCTTCTCCTTTCCAAGTCCTTCAAACACATAGAGTTCCTTGATCTTGGACTGCACATGGGTGCCGTCGCGTTTCACGAGGGTGACGTTCTGGCCCCAGTCGAGGGTACCGCGTTTGAGCTTGCCGATGGCGATGCGGCCCACGTAAGAAGAGTAATCCAAAGAGGAAATCATCATCTGGAGGGAGCCCTCCTCGCTCTTCGGGTCGGGGATGTATTCAATGATTTTGTCCAAAAGGTAGCTGACATCTTCTGTCGGGTGCTGCCAGTCGGGACCCATCCAGCCTTGCTTGGCCGAACCGTAAACGGTGGGGAAGTCAAGCTGCTCGTCGGTGGCGCCGAGGTTGAACATCAGTTCGAAAACGGCCTCCTGTGCCAGTTCGGGATTGCAGTTGGGCTTGTCGACCTTGTTGATGACCACGATGGGCTTGAGTCCCAGCTCGATGGCTTTCTGGCACACGAAGCGGGTCTGCGGCATCGGGCCTTCGAGGGCGTCCACAATCAGCAGCACGCCGTCGGCCATGTTGAGCACGCGCTCCACCTCGCCGCCGAAGTCACTGTGGCCGGGAGTGTCGATGATGTTGATCTTGTAATCCTTATATCTTACAGAAACGTTTTTGGAAAGAATGGTGATGCCTCGCTCACGTTCCAAATCATTGTTGTCAAGGAGTAATTCCTGTGTCTGCTGGTCCTTTCGGAAAAGGTTGCTTTGGTAAAGAAAGCGGTCCACGAGGGTCGTTTTGCCATGGTCAACGTGGGCGATGATTGCTATATTCTTGATTTTCTGCACTTTGAAATAGATTTAATTCAACAAAAAACAAGGTGCAAAAATAGTAAAATAATTTTTTTTCTGCACCTTGTAAGCTAAAATATGATGTTGGGGTTATTTGTCCCAGCTCCACTTGCCGTCCAGTTTGAACTTCTGGATGGAGTAGTCTTTCTTGCCTGACATTCCAAAATAGATGTCCTGTCCGTCGATGCACCAGATCTTGTGGAAGGTCTGGGCGGATTTCGCGGGCATCATCACCACTTTTTTGTCCGCGCTGTAGTCCATGCGGGTCAGCACGACACAGTTGTTGTCGGCCTTTTCAACGGCGGCGGGCTCCCAGTCGGTGGCGTCTTCGGCATAGTTCGCTGCCAGGTCTTCATACAATATATATATTGTATTCCCTTGCACGATGGGGGAGTAGGTGATGCCCAGATTGGCGAATGTGGGCATTTTGGGTGCAGAGGTTTTCTCGTAGAGGACGGATTTGCCGATGCGTTCGCCTTCCTCACGCTGGCTGACCAGACTGCCGCTGCCGGCACTGATATGGCGCTGCACCTTGATTACGCCGAGGTTGTTCCCGTTGAGGGCGAACTTGTTGCCGTAGATGTTGTTCGTGATGTGCTTGTAGGCTGTGGCACTCTTTTCCCCGTGCTGTTGGACGGTTATAAATTGTTCGCCGATCATCATCACGATTTTGTCGGGCATTTCAAACAGATAGTCGCATTTGATGGTGTAGTCCGCTTCGGTGAAGTCGTCGTAAACGGTTTTGTCCTTGTATTCAAACGTGTCGTGGTGTTTGGAGGTGAACGTTTTTTTGTCGGGGTTGTATATCAGATTGAAGAAGCCGGTAGTGCCTCCTTGCGACGAGGCGTTGAAGTAGCCGCCGACAAAGATTTCCTTGAGCTGGTTGTTGAGCCGGAGCATCTTCATGGAGCTGATGTAGCCGAAATCCACGGTTTCGTCCGTGGAGGAGATGCCGTCTTCCGTGCAGCTGAAAAGCTGGATGAGGGCATTCTTTCCTTTGACGGAGTTGACCAGAAGAATGATTTCGCCCTTGCGGGTGAGCTCGATGTCGTGGACGGTGAAGCGGCTTCCCGACAGGGCAGGGGTGTATTTCTCGGTCCAAACCTCGTTGCCGTCCTTGTCATAGACGAAGCAGTAGAAGTAGTGGGTGCGGTAGTTGAGGTCGGGGGCGACGAGTACCACCGCGAACTTAGACTGGTCGGGCGAAACGGCCGTGAACTTGGCGATGTCGCCGCGGTCGGAGAGGTCGATGGAGGTGTTTACGGTAGGGGTGATGTTGCGCACGCCGCTGGTGCTTTTCTTCTGCGGGAAGGTGACGGTGGCGTAATCGAAGCTTTTCTTGGCGCGGTTGAGGCGGTAGTAGCATCCGAAGTAATTCTCGCCGCAGGGCCGGAAGAAGAGGGGACGGTAACCGTCGGGCAGGATGACGTCCTCGTTGTATGTGGTGCCGGTGCTCTTGTTGTAGGTCACGATTCCCTGATACTGTTGCTTGGGATTGTCGCTGTAAGTGTGGAGGTAAAAGATGGCGCTTTTGTCATCCTGTTTCAGGAGGGTCTGGTCGGACAGAGCGGCATTGCACTTTGCCACCGTCGGGCCGCCACCCTCAGTCAGCGGCGTCTGGGCCTGAAGGCACAAGGTTGCAAAAAGGAGGGCGATAATGGAGAGGATTCCTTTGTTTTTCATATTGTTGGATGATTATTGTCCTTGAAAATCGAAGGGGCAAAAGTACAAAAAAAACCGTAACTTTTCATTTTTCACTTCTCAGTTTTCAGTTTGAAAATCGTATTTTTGCCGCCCGTTAATATCAACGTTATGGATAACCGAATAGAGAAGGATTCTTTGGGCGAGGTGCGGGTCCCCGCAGAAGCCCTGTGGGGAGCACAGACCGAGCGTGCCCGCCTCAACTTCGCCATCGGCACGCAGCTGATGCCGGTGGAAATCATCCACAGCATCGCCGTGGTGAAGAAAGCCGCCGCTTACGCCAACTGTGCGTGCGGCGTGCTTCCGGAAGAGAAGCGCGACCTCATCAGCCAGTGCTGCGACGAGATCATGGAGGGGGCTCTGGCCGACGAGTTCCCGCTGCCCGTGTGGCAGACCGGCTCCGGCACACAGACCAACATGAACGTCAACGAGGTGGTGTCCAACCGCGCCGAAATCCTCAAGCACGGTGAAATCCGCGGCCTCGACCGCTTTGTCCATCCCAACGACGACGTGAACAGGTCGCAGTCCACCAACGACGTGTTCCCGACGGCCCTGCGCCTCGCCACGGTGCTGTGGGCCGAACAGGGACTGCTGCCTGCCCTGCAGCAGCTGCACGACACGCTGGCGGCCAAGTCGGAAGAATTCGCGGGCATTGTGAAAATAGGCCGCACCCATCTGATGGATGCCACCCCGCTGACATTGGGACAGGAGTTCTCAGGGTATGCCTCTCAGGTACAGCACTGTATGGAAAACATCCAAAGTGCCTGTGTCCATGTTTCGGAACTGCCGATAGGGGGCACGGCGGTGGGCACGGGACTGAACACCCCCGCCGGTTACATTGAAAAAATGATTGGCTACCTCAGCCAGTTCACGGGTTTGGCACTCACCGCCGCCCCCAACCGCTTCGAGGCGATGGCGTCGCACGACTCGCTTGTGGAAATGTCGGGGGCGTTGAAGCGCACGGCGGTCTCTTTGATGAAGATTGCCAACGACTTCCGGCTTTTGGGTTCAGGGCCGCGCTGCGGGATAGGGGAGTTGGTGCTTCCCAGCAACGAACCCGGCTCTTCCATCATGCCGGGCAAGGTGAACCCTACGCAGTGCGAGGCGCTGGCAATGGTGTGTTGCCAGGTCATCGGCAACGACGTGGCCGTCACCACCGGCGGCATGCAGGGACATCTGGAACTCAATGTCTTCATGCCGCTCATCGGCAACTGCCTGTGCCAGTCGATGGGACTGCTGCACGATGCCGTCCTCTCCTTTGAAGAACATTGCGTGCGCGGGGTGAAGCCCAATATTGACAGCATCCGCTACAACCTTGACAATTCGTTGATGCTGGTGACGGCGCTCAACCCGCACATCGGGTACGCCAACGCCGCCAAAATCGCCCAGCACGCCCATGCCAATGGATTGACGCTGAAAGAGTCTGCACTGGAGTTGAAACTGTTGACCGCGGAAGAGTTCGACGCGTGGGTCGTTCCCGAAAAGATGGTCTGATATGCAGAGATTCCGTAGTTTCGTGCTGCCTGTGGCGATTGTCGTGGGACTCCTTTTCCATCACTATTTAGCGATGGCGAAGCCGGTGGTCCCGTTCCTGATTTTCACCATCCTTTTTCTGAATTTCAGTTCGGTGGAGGTGCGCACGCTGCGGGTCCGTCCCCTGCATTGGTGGCTGCTGGCCTTCCAGGTGTTCGTCAGTTTGGGCGGCTACCTGTTGCTGCACCCGTTCAACGAGTTGTTGGCGCAGGGGGTGCTCATCGGAATCCTCAGTCCGGTGGCCGCCTCGGTGGTGGTGATAGCCTGTATGCTTGGCGCGGATCGTTCCACCATCACCACCTACACGTTGGTGGGAAACTTCGGTGTTGCCTTGCTTGCGCCGGTCTATTTTTCGTTTATCGGCATTAATGTCACGATGCCGTTTTGGGATTCATTTCTGTTGATATTGTCAAAAATCGCCCCAACGCTGATTATGCCTTTGGTGTTGAGCATTCTGTTGCAGTTGTTTGCGCCGAAGGTCAACAACTTCATCGCCCGCTACAAAGGCGCGTCGTTCTATCTATGGTCAATGGCGCTGATGATCACCCTCGGTCAGACCATTGACTTTATCTACTTGCATGGGGCGGGACATATTATGGAAATTGTTGGACTTTCTGTCGCGTCGATGCTGGCGTGTGCGGTGCAATTTGCGGTGGGCAGAGCCATCGGGCGGCATTATGGCGACACGGTTTCCGGCGGACAGGGGCTTGGACAGCGCAACACGGCCCTTGCCATCTGGATGTCCACTCTATACTTGCAGCCGCTGGCTGCCACCTTTCCGGCCATGTACTCCATCTGGCAGAATCTGTACAACAGCTACCAACTTTGGCGGAAAGACAGAGTGATGAAATGATTTCAGAAACGCTGTAGCCGCAAACAAATCTCTTGGTTCCATTTTCACGATGCCGTTGCAGAAAAAAGTTTTCAACATGCCTCCAATTCTGTACATCACCCTTTTCAACACCCTGTTTCCCTCAAAATCATACCACAAAAGGAATAAAATCCGCAATGTTTTAACCATCTAAAAACCAATAAATTGACCTCTTGACAAGCGGTTGCCCATATCGTATCTTTGCCATCGTTATTCATTAATTAAATCATAAAGTTATGGCAAAGAACAAAAACATTTTCCAGATTCCTACCACGGATTTCACTTTCAAGAAAATCTTTGGCACAGAGGCGAACAAACGTTTCCTCATTGACTTCCTCAACAGCTTCGTTTCCAAGTACACGGGCATCATTACAGATGTAACCTACTTGCCCACAGAACAGTATGGCCTGAACGACACCGAACGGCGGGCAGTTTTCGACCTGCTGTGTGTGGACCAGAACCAGCAGAACTTCATCATTGAGATGCAGCGGGCGAACCAACCGGACTTTCCATTGAGGATGTTGTGAAAGCGACGGGCGTATGCGAGGATCAGGTGCGAGAAATGGCAGGTTAGAAATGTGGCACCGCCATTCCGTCTATGATGCCAGAACCATCAGATTGTAGTTCATCCAATTTTACTTCTTTTTCAGATGGAATGAAAAAAAGAAATCTTAAAAGAAGTTGGCATGAACGCCCCAATAATTGTTCTTTTTTCTCCGATGCCTTCTCTCGTCCAAAAATTAGCAGTACCTTTGCAACCCGAAAAATCAACTCTTTTCTATGAAAAAATTAGTCTTTTTATCCGGTGCCGGCGTGAGCGCGGAGAGCGGCATCAAGACCTTCCGCGACAGTGATGGACTTTGGGAAAACTACAATGTGGAGGATGTCGCCTCCATCGAGGGGTGGGACCGCAATCCTGAGCTGATGGTGAAGTTCTACAACGAGCGGCGCCGCCAGCTGGAAACGGCACAGCCGAACGAAGCCCACAAGATCATCGGCGAACTGGAAAAGGACTTCGATGTCACCGTGGTGACGCAGAACGTGGACAATCTGCACGAGCGGGGCGGCTCCACCAAGGTCATCCACCTGCACGGCGAGCTGACGAAAGTGTGCAGCGACCGTGGCAAACGCTGCGTGGAAGACATCGGCTATGCCGAGTTCCAGTACGGGGAGAAGTGCGCCGACGGCGGCATGAAACGCCCCTTCATCGTATGGTTCGGAGAGGAGGTGCCATTGCTCGCCGATGCCGCCGCCGAAATTGAAAAGGCGGACATTCTGGTGATTATTGGCACGTCCCTGAACGTCTATCCGGCGGCTGGACTTTTGTACTATGCCCCGATGGACTGCCAGATTTATTTGATTGATCCGAAGGAGGTGCAGCCCGTGAGCCGCCGCGTGGAGTTCATCCGTGAGAAAGCCACTGTGGGGATGAGAATTTTGAGAGAAAGATTATTGCAATGCAAGTAAGACTTTTAGGCACAGGTACATCGCAGGGAATTCCCATCATCGGCTGCCACTGTCCCGTCTGCACGTCCGAAGACCCTCGGGATCACCGTTTTCGCACCTCTGCACTCGTCACTGTGGACGGACTCAACATCCTGATCGACACGGGCCCGGACCTTCGTATGCAGTTGCTGCGCGCCGGCGTCACCCGCCTCGATGCCGTTCTTTACACGCACGAGCACCGCGACCATACCGCCGGCCTTGACGATGTGCGTCCCATCAACTTCATGATGAACCAGACCCTCAACCTTTACGGACTTCCCCGCGTGATGCGGGCGCTGCACCGCGAGTTTGAATACGCCTTCGCCGAGCACAAATACCCCGGTGTGCCGACCATCGCCCTGAATCCCATCAAACCCGAACCTTTCAAGATTGGAGACGTGGAAATCCAGCCCATACGGGTGCGCCACATGACCCTTCCCATTCTCGGCTATCGGATCCGGAATTTCGCCTATATCACCGACGGAAGTTTCATCTCCGCTTCTGAATTGAAAAAAATAAAGGGGGTGGATGTTTTGGTTATCAATGCTTTGCGGAAGGAAGAACACTATTCGCACTTCAACCTTGAGCAGGCCTTGAACATTATCCGCACGATACAACCCAAACATGCCTACCTCACGCACATCAGCCATCATTTGGGACTATATACGGAAGTGATGCCAACGCTTCCCGAAAATGTTTCCCTGGGAATTGACAATGAGGTGATTGAGGTGCCGTAGAGGGTGGAATTAACGTTTATAAACCTGCCATGGCCGGATGTGCGTCCACTTCGTGGATTCCACCGTCCCGTCATACAGTTCCTCGTCAATCTGGAGGAACTGTTTTTCTTTGATGTATTTCTGTATGAAAAAGTCGGTCAGGTTGAGTTCGTGCATCATCAACATGGCGACCTCGTGCCCCAGCCCTTCGTAGCGGCGGATGAAGTAGGCGTAGTCGTATTTCTCGAACTGTTTGGCAATCTTGGCGCTGCCGAAGAAGCCGAGGTTTGCGAACCGTATGGACTTGTAGGTTAACAACCTGTCGCAGATGCCGTGCAGCAGGAGGGTGGGTGCAGGCGTCTCCTTGTATTTCACCCTGCCGTGATGCGAGTAGATGGCGCCGGAAAAGGAGATGACGCCGGCGTAATGGAAGTCGTTGGGGAGAACTTTGGCGATTTCGGTGCGGTTGCAGAGTTCATAATCGCCTTGGAGCACCGTAATGGCGCCGGCGCTGCTCCCGCAAAGGATGATTTTGTCAGGACTGATGTTGAACTTCTGCGCGTTCTTGACCAGAAAGGCAGTGGCATCGAAAAGATCCTCCACGGCCATCTGGATGGCTTTGTCCAGCGCTTTTATGATTTTCAGGCCGCTGAGGTCCGCGCCTTTCAGCCCGAGGCGGTAGTCGATGCAGGCCACGGTGTATCCCTGCTCGGTCAACTGCCGGGCGTATTCCACGTGTTCGGGGGAGTTGCGCTGCCCCACGATGAAGCCGCCGCCGAACACGAAGACGATGCAGTAGTTGTCGGTTTGGGGCGTGGCGGGCTGGTACAGGTCAAGGCAGAGGTATCCCGTGTCCCGCTTGGCATATTCATACGTGGCCGATTGCGCCGACAGGCAGAAGGTCAGCAAAAATGCAATGGTGAAAGTGATGGCTTTTTTCATGTTTAAATGTAGGATGAATAGTTGAACGCACCTGCCCGGTTCTGTTTCTGGCAGGAGAATTGTCGTGATGTTTAGAGCCTTGTCGAGAGCCGCGGCACCATTTGGTTCTTCCACTCGGTGAAGGTTCCGTCAAGGATTTTCTGCCGCGCCGTGGTGACGAGCTGGAGGTAGAAATGCAGATTGTGGATGGTGCCGATCATCGGGCCGAGGAGTTCACCGGCGGTGTAGAGGTGGCGCAGGTAGGCGCGGGTGTAGATGCGGTCGGCGGTCAGGTCGCTGTCGGCATCGAGGGGGGTGAAGTCGGCTTTCCACTTCTCGTTCTTCATGTTCATGATGCCGTCCCATGTGAACAGCAGGCCGTGGCGGCCGTCGCGGGCGGGCATCACGCAGTCGAACATGTCCACACCCAATGCGATGTTCTCCAGTATGTTGGCTGGCGTCCCGACCCCCATCAGGTAGCGGGGCCTGTCCTTCGGCAGAATCTGGCAGCAGTGGTCGGCCATCTCGTACATCAGGTCGGTGGGTTCGCCGACGGCAATGCCGCCGATGGCGATGCCCTCGCTGTCGAGCTTGACGATGTGCTCCACCGATTTGGTGCGGAGGTCCTTGTAGGTGCTTCCCTGCACGATGGGGAAGAGGGCTTGCGAATGGCCGTACTTGGGCTCCGTTTCCTTGAAATGCTTCCAGCAGCGGTCGAGCCAGCCGAGGGTGATGTCCAGCGACTTGCGGGCGTATTCGTAGGTGCAGGGGTAGGGGGGGCACTCGTCGAACGCCATCATGATGTCGGAGCCGATGGTACGCTGGATGTCAATGACTTTTTCGGGTGAAAAGAGATGTCGGGAACCGTCGATGTGCGACTGGAACCACACGCCCTCGTCGGGTTTGATCTTGCGGGTGTTGCTGAGCGAGAAGACCTGGAAGCCGCCGCTGTCGGTGAGGATGGGGCGGTCCCATCCGTTGAACTTGTGCAGTCCGCCTGCGGCTTCAATCACCTCCATGCCGGGACGTAGGTACAGATGGTAGGTGTTGCCGAGGATGATCTGTGCCTTCACTTCGTTCCTCAAATCGTACATGTGGATGGCTTTCACGGCCCCCAGTGTGCCCACGGGCATGAAGATGGGGGTGCGTATTTCCCCGTGGTCGGTGGTGATGACCCCGGCGCGTGCCGAGCTCTTTTCGTCGCTTTTTTCAACAATGAACTGCATTCTGTTAGTATTTTGCGGCAAAAATACACCAAAATCCGAAACATTTGAAATACTTTTGCGCGTTAAATTCTAACAGGAGTATGTTGCTTTCCGTTCTCGTGAATATCCCGCTTGTTTGTGTGGTTGGACTCGGCGTTGTTACGTTGCTGTTGCTGCTTTATTATTTTGCGTTGTACGGACGTTTCGTGTTCCGCAAGGAGAAGAAGCCGGTGCCGGTGGACGACCTGCCGCCCGTTTCGGTGGTGCTGACCGCCCACGACGAGTCGCACCTGCTCATCAAGTCGCTGCCCGTGCTGCTCTCGCAGGACTACCCCAACTACGAGGTGGTGGTGGTGAACGACAACTCCATCGACGAGACTGCAGACCTCGTGAACGAATTCAAGAACAACTACCCCTATCTGCACTATGTGGATCTCACCTCATCAATTTCCAATATAAGGGGAAGAAAGTTTCCCCTTGCGCTGGGCATCAAGGCGGCGAAGAACGAGATTGTGGTGCTGACAGATGCCTCGAGCATTCCCGCAAGTCCCTACTGGCTTCAGCATATTGCGGGACGCTTCACCCGCAAGACCCGCGTGGTGTTCGGCGGCGTGTCCGTGGTGCGCAAGTCCGGATTCCTCAACGAACTGATGCGCTACGATGCGGTACGGAACATGGTCATCGCATTCTCCTACACCTTGGCGGGGATGCCGGTGATGGCCAACGGGCGCAACCTCGCCTATACGCGGTCGCTTTTCTTGAAAAACAAGGAGAAGTTTGTATCGCAACCCCGCATGCCCTACGGCGATGACGACATCTTCATGAACCAGGTCGCTACTTCGACGTCCTGTGACGTGGCGCCGGACGCGGACGCGCTGGTGTCGCAGACGGGGCTCACCCCTTCGCGCTGGCTCCAGCAGAAGAAAGCCTCTTTTGTCACCCGCTCCTATTACACCACGGGCTCACGCCTTCTCCTGAAATTGTACAACTTGTTGGCATTGCTGTTTTATGCGGCACTCGTGTGTGTCATCGTCTTCTGTCTCAGAGACTTTGTGCTTCTCGGTGTGGGAATCGGCATCGCCGTCCTGAAAATCGCGGCCCAGCACTTCGTCTTTGGCAAAGCTTGCAAGAAAATCAATGAGAAAGGACTTACACCGTTCCTTCTTTTTTATGATATGGTATTTGCCTTCCTCAACCCCTTCCTCAATTTCCTTTCTAAATTTGAAAAAAGAAAATGGAGATAAAAGCCGCCAACAGCACCACCGAAAAGGCCAAGCGTGACGCGCTTCTGGTGACCTCCGCCCTTTCAGGCAGCCAGCAGGCCTACAGCGACCTGATGGGTTTTTACCGCGAGCCCATCTATTTCACGATGCTGAAAATGACGAAAAGCCCGTATGATGCGGAAGACTTGACGATCGAGGCTTTCGGAAAGGCATTCAAGAATCTTGACAAATATACGACCGACTACGCTTTTTCCACATGGATTTTCAGGATTGCCATCAACAACTGCATCGACTATATGCGCCGCAGAAACACCTCCCCGCAGTGCGTCGATGAGGATTTCGTGGTTTTCGAGAATGCCTGCGAATCGAGTGAGGCGGGGCCGTCGCTCTCTCAAGAGGAAACCTACATGCGCAAGGAGAGGGCCAAGATGATGCACTGGGCTGTGGACCAGCTGCGTCCCAAATACCGCACCCTCATCGAGCTGCGCTATTTCCAGGAACTTTCGTACGAAGAGATTGCACAAACGCTGAACATCAGCATGAGCAACGTCAAAATACAGTTGTTCAGGGCCAAATATATGCTGTCGGCCATCATGGAAAAGGTGAAGTACGCAATATGACCTATCCCTGGGGCGACAGCCGTCGTTTTAATTCCTACAATCGCTTTCTTCAGCAAAAATTCGGCACGCGGGTGCAGAAACTCACGATCGATGCGGGGTTCACCTGTCCCAACCGGGACGGGACCGTGGGCACGGGAGGATGCACTTACTGTCTGAATGCCGCCTTCAACCCCTCCTATTGTTCACCTTCCAAACCGGTGGCGCAACAACTGGCTGAAGGAATGGGGTTTCACCGCAACCGATACCAGGGGGATTCATATTTGGCTTATTTCCAGGCTTTTTCCAATACCTACGCCCCGTTGGAAAAACTGAAGGAGATTTACCGTCCCGCCATCGAAAACCCGTTGGTGAAGGGCATCGTTGTCGGTACCCGTCCCGACTGCGTGGATGATGCCAAGCTGGACTTCTTCGAGGAGTTGCAGCAACGGATGTTCGTTTCCATCGAGTATGGCGTGGAGTCGTGCCGGGAGGAAACGCTGCGCCGCATCAACCGGGGGCACAGCTTTGAATGTGCTGCCGATGCCATCCGCCGCACTGCCGCAAGGGGAATCCCTTGTGCCGCCCACTTCATCTACGGACTTCCTGGCGAAACACCGGATCTATGGCTTGACGACCTGGAAAAAATAAATGCCCTTCCACTCAGCAGCATAAAGTTCCACCAGTTGCAGATTATCAAAAACACGGCAATGCAGCAGGATTTTGAAATGAATCGTGCTGATTTCCATCTGTTTACACAAGACGAATACATCCAGTTCATCGTGCAGGTCGTTGAACGCTTGAATCCCGCCTTTGCCATTGAGCGGTTCGCGGGGTCGGTGCCGCCGCGCTTCCTTTTTGCAAGCCATTGGGGACTTGAACGCTATGATGTCATCTTGCATAAAATTGAAGAAATGATGGCGGCGCAGGACACCTATCAGGGAAAAAAATCCGAACAGAATTAAAAATGTGCCTCATTCACAAATTTTTCGTATTTTTGCCAATTATTGTAAAATGACAAAAATATTATTAAATACTGTATAACAATGACTTACAAAAGACTTCTTAAAATCGGTTCGCTTATGCTAATCGTCAGTTTTCTTTTTTCGGCTTGTCACAACAAGCAAAAAGATGTAGAATCGGAGAAAGAGTTGGTTTCCGGCATCGTGATGGACAATCTGGATACGACGGCCAACCCTGTCGATGACTTCTACCAGTTCGCCTGTGGCGGATGGGTGAAAAACCACCCGCTTCCTGCTGAATACTCCCGTTACGGCTCTTTCGACCAGCTGGGTGAAAACACGGAGAAGCAGCTCAACAAGCTGATTACCGACATCGCGCAGCAGAGCAACGATCCCGGTAGCATCGCCCAGAAAATCGGTGACTTCTACAACTGCGGCATGGACACCCAGACCATCAACGAGCAGGGTGACCAGCCCATCCGTCCGATTCTCCAGAAAATCGCGGATGTGAAGAGCAACAAGGAATTGACTGACCTCATCATCGAACTTCATTCCATGGGTTATTCCCCGTTCTTTGGCATTTTCGGCGAGGCCTCCCCGAACAACAGCACGCTCACCATTGCGTGGATGACCCAGAGCGGTCTCGGCCTCGGCGAACGCGACTACTACCTGAAGCCTGACGCCAAAATCAAGGAGGGTTACATCACGATGATTGAAAAACTCCTTGAACTTTCGGAATATGGCGAGATGACCAACAACGCCGGCAAGGAGAAAGCACTGGCCGCCAAGGTGTGGAACCTGGAAGCAGCTCTCGCTAAAATCTTCATTGACAAAAACGAACTTCGCGATCCCGTCAAGACCAACAACGTGATGCCGATGGAGGACGCCGCCAAACTGATGACGGTCATCGACCTCAACAAATATGTGGGAACCATCGTCCCGAACAAGGTGGACGAAGTGAACGTGGTGCTTTCCTCCTACTTCACCTCCCTTGACAAGTTGCTTGCCACGCAGGACATCAATGCGGTGAAGGCCTACCTCGCTTGGAGCGTCGTCAACGAAGCCGCCCCGTTCCTCAGCGACGATTTCGTGGATGCCAGCTTCGAATTCTACGGAAAAACCCTCTCTGGCAAAGAAGAGAACCGCGAGCGCTGGAAACGCGTCATCAACACCGTCAGCGGCCTGCTGGCTGAGCCGGTCGGCCAACTCTATGTGGAACAGTACTTCCCGGCCGAAGCCAAGGAACGCATGCTCACCATGATCGGAAACCTCCGCACCGCCCTCGGCGAACGCATCTCCAACGTGACTTGGATGTCGCAGGAGACCAAACAGAAAGCCCTTGAAAAATTGGACGCCATCATCGTCAAGGTCGGCTATCCTGACAAATGGCGCGACTACAGCGGTCTTACCATCGAGAAGGACAGCTACTACGCCAATGTGATGCGTGCTTCCAAGTTCGAGAACGAATACCGCCTTTCCAAGATCGGCAAACCGGTGGATCCGAGCGAATGGCTGATGTCGCCGCAGACGGTGAACGCCTACTACAACCCCACCACCAATGAAATCTGCTTCCCTGCCGCTATCCTGCAGCCCCCGTTCTTTGACATGAACGCCGACGATGCCGTCAACTACGGTGCCATCGGCGTGGTGATCGGCCACGAGATGACCCACGGCTTCGACGACCAGGGCCGTCAGTACGACAAGATGGGCAATGTGAATGACTGGTGGACCGAAGAGGACAGCAAGAACTTTGTCAAACAGGCGCAGGTGCTGGTTGACCACTTCAACGGCATCGAAGTCCTTCCGGGTCTCTTTGCCAACGGACAGTTCACCCTCGGTGAGAACATCGCTGACAACGGCGGTCTGAACACCTCCTTTGTGGCTTTGCAGCACGCCAAGGAACAGGGCACGGTACAGGAGGATATGGATGGCTTCACCGCCAACCAGCGCTTCTTCATCGCTTACGCCAACGTGTGGGCCAACAACATCCGCGATGAGGAGATTTCCCGCCGCACCATGACCGACCCGCACTCCCTCGGCAAATGGCGCGTGAACGGCACCCTGCCGCACATCGATGCCTTCATCGAGGCCTTCAACATCCAGCCCGGCGACAAAATGTACCTCGAACCCGAAAAACGGGCGAAAATCTGGTAATATAAAAGTAGAAAGTCAAAAGTAAAAAGTTTCCGAGTACTATCCTTCTTTATACATTCTACATTCTACCTCAAACCTTTTACCTTCTGCCTAAAAACATACAAATTGAAATAATTATTAACTTTTAAAAATATTGTATTATGAAAAACATTGAGAACATCATTTTAAGAAGCCTCCTCTTGGTTGCACTTGTCGGCGGTGCCATGACGCTTTCCGCTCAAAAGGCGGGCGAGACCGTAAAGGATGCAGACGGCAACGAGTACAAGACCGTTGTGATTGGTTCACAGACGTGGATGGCTGAGAACTTGAAAACCACGAAGTATGCCAACGGCAACAGCATCAAGAACGTGACCGGCAAGCAGGAATGGGTGGATTGCAAATCCCCGGCCTACTGCTGGTACGACAACAACAGCGGCAACAAGAACGAGTATGGTGCCTTGTACAACTGGTACGCCATCAATGCCGGCAACATCTGCCCGAAGGGCTGGCATGTCGCCACGGATGCTGACTGGAACACCCTCGAAAACAAGGTCGGCGGCCGCGAAAAGGCTGCGCAGGCCCTGCGTGAGGAAGGCACCAAGCACTGGAAAGACGAACTTGACGGTGCCAACAACGAGTATGGTTTCAACCTCATCGCCGGCGGTTTCCGCAACCCCTACGGTGATTTCACTTGGCAGACGGTGGATGCCGGTTACTGGACCGCTACTGGCAAGAACCAGTCCATCTCCTATGCTTGGAACCGCACCGCTTACTACTACGACGCGCACATGAACCGCCACGAAGTCCAGAAATGCATCGGTTATTCCGTGCGTTGTGTGAAGGACTAATTCCTTTGTAATTAGGTAAAAAAAACGGGAGCCTTCCAGCTCCCGTTTTTTTTGTAATGTTGTCAAAAGTACCTATTTCACAATCTTCACCTTCACATTCAGTCCTTCGGCAATCTCAAAGACGTCGCCCTCCACACCGGCCTTGATTTCAAGGGAAGTGCAGAGCGTTTCCGTCTTGATGTAGTCGGCGAAGGTGGTGAACGCCTTGTCGAGCTGCGGGTTGCTTTCCACCTCGATGGTGATGCGGTCGGAAACGTCCATGTTGGAGTCCTTGCGGTAGTTCTGGATGCGGTTGACAAACTCGCGGGCGTAACCTTCGTTGAGCAACTCTTCCGACAGCTCGATGTCGAGCGCCACGGTGAGGGTGTCCTGGTTGGCCACGACCCAGCCCGGAATGTCTTCCGCCACAATCTCCACATCGGTCACGTCAATCAGCACCTCCTGACCGTCAATGTTCAGCGTGGCGCTGCCGTTCTTCTCGATGGCGCGAATGTCGTCCTGGCTGAAGGCGGTGATGGAAGCAGCCACCTGCTTCATGATCTTGCCGCATTTCGGTCCCAACTTCTTGAAATCGGGCTTGATGCGCTTCACGAAGATGCCGGCTTCGTCGCTCACGAACACCAGCTCCTTCACGTTGACCTCGTGCAAAATGAGGTTCTTCACCTTCTCCACCTGCTCTTTCAGGTTGGAGGATTCGGTGACGGGAAGCATGATCTTGGCGAGCGGCTGGCGCACTCTCAGGTTCGATTTCTTTCTCAACGAAAGAACCATGGAAGAGAGTTGCTGTGCCAACTGCATTCGTTCCTCCAACAGCTTGTCAATCAGCTCTTCGTGAACCTTCGGATAGGTGGAAAGGTGTACGGAGGTGACGTTCTCGCGGTGGGTGATGTTGTTCAAGTCGAGGAACAACTTGTCCATGAAGAACGGTGCGATGGGGGAGGCAATCTTGGCGATGGTCTCCAAGCAGGTGTATAGCGTCTGGTAAGCCGACAGTTTGTCCTGTCCCTCGCCCTTCCAGAAACGGCGGCGGCAAAGGCGCACATACCAGTTGCTCAAATACTCATTGACAAAGTCTTGGATTTCGCGGCCCGCTTTCGTCGGCTCGAAGTCGGCGTAGCACTCGTCGCAGTGTTTCACCAGCGTGTTGAGCTCGGAAAGAATCCAGCGGTCGATTTCGGGACGCTCGCTGTTCGGGATGTCAGCCTCGTGGTAGTCGAAACCGTCGAGGTTGGCGTACATCGCGAAAAAGTTGTAGGTGTTGTAGAGCGTTCCGAAGAACTTGCGCTGCACCTCGGCGATGCCTTCGGGGTCGAACTTGAGGTTGTCCCACGGCTGGGCGTTGGTGATCATGTACCAGCGGGTGGCATCGGGACCGTACTTTTCAATCGTTTCAAACGGATCCACGGCGTTGCCGAGACGTTTCGACATCTTGTTGCCCTCTTTGTCCAAAACCAAACCATTGGAGACCACTGATTTGTACGCCACAGAGTCGAAAATCATGGTGGCGATGGCATGGAGGGTGAAGAACCAACCGCGGGTCTGGTCCACGCCTTCGGCGATGAAGTCGGCGGGGAAGTTGTTTTTGAAAATGTCCTTGTTTTCAAAAGGCCAGTGCCACTGGCAGTAGGGCATGGCGCCGGAGTCGAACCACACGTCGATGAGGTCGGTCTCGCGGGTCATCTTCTGGCCGCTCGGGGAGACGAGGAAAATCTCGTCCACGTACGGGCGGTGCAGGTCGATTTTGTCGTAATTCTCTTTGCTGAAGTCGCCGGGCACGAAATCCTTGTAGGGATTTTCCTTCATGATGCCGGCGGCCACGGCCTTGTTGATTTCGTTCACCAGCTGTTCCACGGAGCCGATGCAGATCTGCTCTTTCTTGTCTTCCGTGGTCCAGATGGGCAGGGGAGTGCCCCAGAAGCGGGAACGGGACAGGTTCCAGTCCACGAGGTTTTCGAGCCAGTTGCCGAAACGGCCGCTGCCGGTGGCGGCGGGTTTCCAGTGGATGGTCTTGTTGAGTTCGATCATCCGCTCCTTCACGGCCGTGCTCTTGATGAACCAAGAATCCAACGGGTAGTAGAGTACCGGCTTGTCGGTACGCCAGCAGTGCGGGTAGTTGTGAACGTGTTTTTCAATCTTGAAGACCTTGTGCTCGGCCTTGAGCCACAGACAGATGGTCACGTCGAGGGTTTCGGTCTCGGGTGTGGCGGCGGGGTCGTAGTCGTTCTTCACGTAGCGGCCTTCAAACTGGCGGTAAAGGTCAGCATTGACCTGGTTCTTTACGAAATTGTCGTCCAACTCGCTCATCAGGAAGAACTTGCCGGTCTTGTCAACCATAGGCTGGGGATTGCCGGCCTTGTCGAAGAGCAGCATCGGGGCGATGCCGGCGTCGGCGGCCACGCGCTTATCGTCCGCACCGAAGGTGGGAGCGATGTGCACGATGCCCGTACCGTCCTCGGTGGTGACGTAGTCGCCGGGGATGACCTCGAAGGCCTTGCCGTCGGGACGCATGAACGGGATGAGTTGTTCGTATTTGATGCCTGCGAGTTTCGCACCCTTGATCTCGCCCAGAATCTGGAACGGGATGTTCTTGTCGCCGGGTTTGTAGTCCTCGAAGGCGAGGTCTTTGTTCTTTTCGGGGAAGAAGTTGCCCACGAGCGGTTTGCCGAGGATCACCATGATGGGATCGCCGCTGTAGGGGTTGAAGGTCTTGACCAGCGCGTAGTCGATTTTCGGACCCACGGCGAGTGCCGTGTTGGACGGAAGTGTCCACGGGGTGGTGGTCCAGGCGAGGAAGTAGAGGTTGTCGGGAACGCCCTGTTCGCCGATGAACATCTGCACATCGGTGGAGAGCACCTGGTCGGTGCGCACCTTGAACTGGCCCACGCAGGTGGTGTCCTTCACGTCGCGGTAGCAGCCGGGCAGGTTGAGCTCGTGCGAGCTGAGGCCGGTGCCGGCGGCGGGGGAGTAGGGCTGGATGGTGTAGCCCTTGTAAAGCATCCCTTTCTTATAAAGTTCTGACAGCAAATACCATACTGATTCAATGTATTTGTTATCGAAGGTGATGTACGGATTTTCGAGATCGACCCAGTAACCCATCTTCTTGGTGATGTCGTCCCACATGTCCTTGAACTGCATCACGTTCTTACGGCAGGCCTGGTTGTATTCCTCCACGGTGATGGTCTTGCCGATGTCCTCCTTGGTGATGCCGAGGGCTTTTTCCACGCCGAGTTCCACGGGCAGTCCGTGGGTGTCCCAGCCACCCTTGCGGCCTACGTACTTGCCTTTCAGGGTCTGGTAGCGGCAGACGATGTCTTTGAGGGAGCGTGCGAGCACATGGTGAATGCCCGGCTTGCCGTTTGCGGACGGCGGTCCTTCAAAGAAAACGAAGGATTCAGCACCTTCACGCTGTTTCAAACTTTGTGCGAAAACGTCATTGTCTTCCCAATATTTCTGCATCTCCTTGCCGATGTTCGACAAGTTAAGTCCGCGATACTCAGTGTATTTGCCCATTTTTAGTAATTTAAAAATCAAGGCGCGAAGATACAACAAAGTTTGGGAAGTTCGGCAAGGTTACAATAGGTTTTTTCGTGCATATTGCACCTCGGATTACACCGCTTCTATGATGGCGATGACTCCGAGGATGGCAAAGGGGATGAAGGCGAAGCGGAGGGCGTAGCTGAAGGCGCCGCCGATGAGCGTGTCGAAAAGTCCCACTTTCGATTTCACCCAGAACCAGCGGGGCGGTACATCGTACTTCCACGCAATGATTCCGAAGATGAAGCCCACGATGAAGCAGGCCAAGCTGCCCCATAAGCACAGTTCAAACGGTGCATCATCAAGCCCCCAGGCCATACCAATGATTCCTAGAATTGTGACGAACGGAGAGAGAATGTTTACTAACCAGACGAGTGCTACCATAATGTTATTTTTCTGTTATGTAATGCTATTTTATGCTTTTTTGCAATTCCGTTATTTGCTGTTCTATCTTTTTCTGATTGTCAGAGATGGTTTTTTCAATCTTGTTGAGTTGTTCTTTCACATCATCATTGTTGTCTGCAGCCAAGGCATCAACAAAAATGGAATTGATGAGCGACATGCCGATGATGCCACCACCGATAAGAAGCAAGCAGAAGTATATGCGGGTGAGGTGCAGCCAAACGGGTGGCAAATTTCCTGCCACAGCATTCGGAATTTCGTACCATCCTTCTACTGTAAATAGTTGGAATACAGTGTAAATAGCATCGAGTGGAGTGGCGAAGTATTCTGGAGCTGATTGTCCAAACAATGCGCTATTAAACATCGCAATTACCACGATGATGATGAAATAGCCGATTAGGAATCCAGCTGACTGTCGCAGGGCCAACTTAAATCCTTTCCATATCTCCTTGATGTTTGGAAAATGGCGAACGGTGCGGAATGATTTGAACACTCGCAAGGCTCTCAAAGTGATGAGGATGCTCATGTTGCCGGCAGTAGGCAGAATGTATACAAGTACGGCGGGCAGTGTCAGCAGGGTCACCGAGCCGTCAAGAATGTTCCAGCCATCGCGCCAATAACCCTTGAGTCCATATTCACGATGCTTTATTATCATCTCTACAACGAATATCAGCGTACATAAGGTGTCGATGATGCCCATTGCAAGATTCTCTACGCCGCAACCTTGTATAAAGATAATCAGCACATTAAGAATCACCACGCAAAGCATGGCTTTCTCGTTGAGGAACAGTTTTCGCATAGTAAACACTAAAGATTCAATATTAAAATTCTATTATCACTGATATTCAGTGCTTTCTACACTGAAATGGAGGTTGCAAAGATACAATCAAAAATTTAATCTTCGGTGTGATGTTTTACGCATCGTTTTATCGTAAAAATAATAATTCCGAGTGCGAGCTTGAGCAGGGGAGTGGGCACTTTCTTCTTTAAAACAGTCACTTGCGATAGCAGGTCTGCCAAGTCAAAAACTTTGACAGCGCCCATCAATTCCGAAATATTTTGCGGCTTCTGTTCGGCAAGAGATTCGGCCAATTTGACTACGAGTGGAAACTTCTGCCCGTAGCGATTTTGTGCCAGCATCGCCGCCACCTTGATCCAGTCCACCTTGCTTAGGTACTTGCTGATGCCAGACTCGCCCTCTTTCTCGATCTGTTCTTCGATGGGTTCCTCGCTGTCGCACAGTGTGTCCTCCGGGACATCGCAGGGCGCAACATTCTTCTCCTCCTCTTTTGTTTTGGAGGGGATGAGGGAGGAAACCGTCTTGATTTTGTCAATGATTTTCACGGGTGAAACTATTTTATGCTTTTTTGCAATTCCGTTATATGCTGTTCTATCTTTTTCTGATTGTCGGAGATGGCTTTCTCAATCTTGTTGAGTTGTTCTTTCACATCATCATTGTTGTCTGCTGCCAAGGCATCAACAAAGATGGAATTGATGAGCGACATTCCGATGATGCCGCCGCCGATAAGAAGCAAGCAGAAATATATGCGGGTGAGGTGCAACCAAACGGGTGGCAAACTTCCTGCCACAGCGTTCGGGATCTCGTACCATCCTTCTACTGTAAATAGTTGGAAAACAGTATAAATAGCATCTAGCGGAGTGGCGAAGTATTCTGGCGCTGATTGTCCAAACAATGCGCTATTAAACATCGCAATTACTACGATGATGATGAAATAACCGATTAGGAAACCAGCTGACTGCCGCAGGGCCAACTTAAATCCTTTCCATATCTCCTTGATATTTGGAAAATGGCGAACGGTGCGGAATGATTTGAACACGCGTAATGCCCTCAGTGTGATAAGGACGCTCATGTTTCCAGCAGTAGGCAGAATGTATACAAGTACGGCGGGCAGTGTCAGCAGTGTCACCGAGCCGTCAAGAATGTTCCAGCCGTCGCGCCAATAACCCTTGAGTCCATATTCACGATGCTTTATTATCATCTCTACAACGAATATCAGCGTACATAAGGTGTCAATAATGCCCATTGCAATATTTTCTACGCCGCAACCTTGTAGAAAGATAATCAGTACATTAAGAATCACCACGCAAAGCATGGCTTTCTCGTTGAGGAACAGTTTTCGCATAGTAATTTACTTTTTCTTCGCCCGTTCCCGCTCCCGTTTCAAGGTTTCGTTGGTGCGCTCGATCTCGCGCTTGAGGCTCTCGATGCGGCGGTCGTGGCTGGCCGCGCGGTCGATTTTCTGTTTGCGGTAGCTGGCCTTGCTGCTGGGCGAGGTGGCTCTCTTGACAAGGTCGGCATAATGCGCGTTATCCCGTTTCTTGGCTTCGCGCTCTTTGGCCATATCGGACCGTAGGTCGATAAGGCGTTTGCGGTAATATTCTACGCTCATGGTGATGTTTTTTTAATAAAAAGCCGACAGCAAGTTGCCCTGCCGCCGGCTTGCGTATGAAATCAAAAATTATTTGGCATACTTGGCCTTGAGGGCTTCCATGTCGGCTTTCTTGGCCTGCTTCGGAATTTCGGGTAGTTTGGCGAGGGTCATCTCGTCGAGGGCGAGTACCCAGTCGTCAGCGGAGGCAACCTGGACTTTCAGTCCGAAGTTGGCCATCATGTCCTTCTCGAAACCGCCGACGGTCTTGCTGCCACGGCACTCGTAGCTGCCGGTCTTGGTGGCGATTTCGCTCACTTTCTCGCTGCCGGTGAGGCGCTTTTGTCCTTGGTACACGCGCAGTGTGCCGCCGAATTCATCTTTGAAGTTCTTGCAAAGGGTTGACACCAGAAGGCGTCCGTCAACTTTGATTTCCATAGTTTTGAATTTTTAAATGGTTAATAATAAGGTGAATTTAAATGGTATTTTTCTGTCTTTTAATTTTTTATATTGTATAATTAAATATTTTATGTAATTTTGCAGTTGAATTGCAAGATTGCATAAAATAATATTAATAGTATGATTGTAAGAAAGTTAGAGGTAGCAATAAAGGAGAATCTGAATTATTTTTCCGTGGTTACGATTACTGGACCACGTCAGTCGGGCAAAACCACACTCATAAAAAGCATGTTTCCCGAATTGCCGTATTTTTCTTTGGAAAATCCCGATACGAGAGCAATGGCAATAACTGACCCTGTGGCTTTTCTTGCGGCGGGACGCGAAGGAATGATTCTCGATGAGGTGCAGAATACCCCTGACCTATTGTCGTACTTGCAGGGCGTGGTGGATGATCATCCGCAGTGGAAGTATATTCTCTCCGGCAGTTCGCAGTTCAGCTTGCAAAACAGCATTACCCAATCGTTGGCAGGTCGCACTGCTGTGCTTGAACTACTCCCGCTCTCATTGCAGGAATTGTCAGCTAACACCACAGACATTACCGATGCCGACCGACTTATATACGCTGGATTCTACCCTTCTATACATGCGGACCTCAACATTCCGCGTCTGTTTTATCCCGCGTATGTCCGCACCTATTTGGAAAGAGATGTGCGAGGTTTCTTGCAGATCAGCGACTTGTACCGCTTCCAGACATTCCTCAAACTTTGTGCCGGACGTATAGGGAGTCTTTTCAATGCCAGCGAACTGTCCAATGAGGTCGGGGTATCGGTCAACACCATTCGGGCATGGCTGTCGGTGTTGCAGGCATCGTACATCGTTTTTATGCTGCACCCGTACTTTGAAAACACGCGCAAAAGGCTGACCAAAACGCCCAAGCTGTTTTTCTACGATACGGGGCTTGCTTGCTATCTGCTGGGCATCGAAAATGACCGGCAGTTGCAGACAGACCGGATGCGTGGGCACCTGTTTGAGAACATGGTTGTGGCCGATATGATGAAACGTCGTGCCAATGCCGGACGTGAAGCAGGATTGATGTTCTACCGTGACTCCAACGGCAATGAGATAGACCTTCTGGTTCCCGACGGGACAGGCATTGAGGCATACGAGATAAAGTCCGCATCGACTTACAGCTCT
>JAEEQA010000072.1 GCA_016285085.1 Bacteroidales bacterium | reverse complement strand
GGCACCCTGTTTCTTCGGGGTGGCGAAGAAGCGTTTCTCGAAGCCTTCGAACAGACCCATCTCCACGGGGGCGATGTCGGTGCAGTACTTCAGGTCCTCACGCTCGGCCATAAGGGCGGCGAGTTCTTCTTCGTTGATGACCTCCTTGCGGGCGGTGTTGATCACGCAGCCGCCTTTGGGCATGCGGCCGACGAGGTTCTTGCCGATTGACTTCTTGGTCTGGTCGTTGGCGGGGATGTGGAGGGAGATGTAGTGGCAGTTCTCGTACATCTCTTCGAGGGTGGCGGGAACGTGCACGCCTTCGGCTTCCATCTTCTCTTTCGGTACGAAGGGGTCGAAAGCCCAGACTTCCATGCCCATGGCTTTGGCCTTTTCGGCGACGAGGCGGCCGACGTTGCCGTAGGCCTGGATGCCGACCTTCTTGCCCTTCAGTTCGGCACCGGTGCCGGGTTTGAAGGTGTTGCGGGCCATGTAGATCATCATGCCGAGGGCGAGTTCAGCCACGGCGTTGGAGTTCTGGCCGGGGGTGTTTTCAGCCACGATGTTGTTGGCGGTGCAGGCGGCGAGGTCGAGGTTGTCGAAGCCTGCTCCTGCGCGGACGACGATTTTCATGTTCTTGGCGGCGTCCACCACTTGGGCGGTCACCTTGTCGGAACGCACGATCAGGGCGTCCACATCGGCCACTGCATCGTAAAATTGTTGAACATCAGTGTATTTCTCAAGAAGGCACAGCTCATAACCGGCGGCCTCCACGATTTCGCGAATGCCGTCAACGGCCACTTTTGCGAAAGGTTTCTCGGTTGCTACTAATACTTTCATCTTTTTTTCAAATTAAAAACTAAAAACTAAGAGTAAATAGTAAAGAGTAAAAGGGCTAACTTGCGTTTGCTTTTGTGTCGTTTGCTTTGATGGTTTTTAAACTGGCAGTCAACAGGGCAATGATTTCATCCGCGTCTTTGAGCAAATCAGCACACTGTACAGAAGATATAAAATTTGTATCACGTAGAAGTCGTAGCCAATAATGTGTCTCTCGTGCTTCTTTCAGGGCAATATGAAGTTTTGCTGTAAAATCCTTGCAGGATTGTGTGCCACTTGCTTCTTCGATATTAGCACCAATAGAAGTCCCGCTTCGTAGAAGTTGCTTTGAGAGCACAAACTCGCTTTTTTCATTGCGTAAGTATTGGTAAAACTTCACCATTCTCACTGCAAAAGCATAGCTTTTATCTCTCAAAATACTCTTCTTTGTCATTGCAATTGACTGTAAAAAACTCTGTACTCTTTACTTTTAACTCTTAACTCAAAAAATTATTTATTCTTTTTCTCGAAGTCTTGCATGCACTGGACGAGCGCTTCGACGTCCTCGATGGAGCAGGCGTTGTAGAGGGAGGCGCGGAAGCCGCCGACGGAGCGGTGACCCTTGATGCCCACCATGCCGCATTCCTTGGCGTAGGCCATGAAAGCGTCCTGCTTGTCCTCGTAGCCGGGAGCCATCACCCAGCAGTGGTTCATGATGGAACGGTCGGCCTTGTCGGCGACGGTGCCCACGAACATGCTGTTGCGGTCGATCTCTTCGTAGAGGAGGTTGGACTTCTTGGTGTTGATCTTGTTCATCTCAGCAACGCCACCGATGGTGTTCTTCAGCCAGTTGAGGGTTTCGTGCATGAGGAAGATGGCACCTACCGGAGGAGTGTTGAACATGGAGATGTTCTTGGCCTCTTCGGCGGCGTGGGTGCGGTAGTCCACCATGGTCGGCAGCGGGTTCATATAGGCGCGGTCGCCGATGTTGCCGAGGATGGATTTCTTGACGATGACGAAGGTGACACCGGCAGGACCGACGTTCTTCTGGGCACCACCGTAAATCAAACCGTATTTGGTCACGTCAACGGGACGGCTCATGATGTCGGAAGACATGTCAGCAACGAGCATCACGTTGTTGCATTTCTCTGCAGTGAAGTCCTCGCGGATCTCGGTACCGTAGATGGTGTTGTTGGTAGTGATGTGGAAGTAGTCGGCGTCAGCGGGGACGGTCCAGCCCTTCGGGATGTAGTTGTAGGTCTTGTCTTCGGAGGAGGCGATGATGTCCACCTTGCCAAACAGCTTGGCTTCCTTTGCGGCCTTCTTGGCCCAAACGCCAGTCTGGAGGTAAGCGGCTTTGCTCTTCATGAGGTTGGCGGGCACGCAGAAGAACTGGGTGCTGGCACCGCCGCCGAGGAAGAGGACTTCGTACTCTTCGGGGATGTTGAGAAGGTCGCGCCAGAGCTGACGGGTTTCAGCCATGATGCGTTCCCAACCCGGGGTGCGGTGGGAGATTTCCATGATGCCGACACCGGTGTTGTCGAAGTTACGCATAGCGTTGATGGTTGACTCAATCGCTTCTTTCGGAAGGACGCAAGGCCCTGCATTGAAATTGTGTACTTTTTGCATAATTTAGAATTTAAATTAAGTGGTTATAATAATATTATAGTCTTTCAAAAAACGCGGCAAAGGTACACCTTTTTTCAATATGCGCGGCCTCGGGAATTAAGATTTTTTCACAATAAAAATATCGCAAAATAATCCAATCATGCCTGTTTAAAAATAGGGGAGGAACGACTCCCTGAAGCCATAATTTCGCGGTACTTTTGTACTTTGCTTTATTATGAAAAAGAAATATTTATCTTTCGGATTTTCAGTTGTTTGTGCGCTTGTCTTGGCGCTCGTTGCGTACATTCTCTTTACCGCCAACGTCCGTAATTCGGAAGTGGCAGTTTTTGTGCCGAAAGGCGCGACACACGAGCAGCTGCTCGACTCGCTGCGGAAGTACGAGGTGCTGAAGAGCGAGTTCCGCTTCAAGGCAACCTCCGAATTGCTGCTGTACAGGACAGTCCGGCCCGGACGCTACCTTTTTGAAACAGGGGAGAACAGTTTTTCCATCGTCCGCAAGTTGCGGCGGGGCCAGCACTATCCCGTCAAGTTCACCTTCAACAACGTGCGCACCAAGGAGCAACTGATGGAGAAACTTTCCAAATTCTACTTCCTTTTTGAATGGCAGGATTTATACAAGTTGTTGAATGATAAGGATTTTCTTGCAGAATACAATTTGAAGCCCGAAACCGCCATTGCCATCTTCATCCCTGATTCCTATGAGTTCTACTACGATATCACGGCGGAGGATTTCTTCCATAAGATGTACGGCTACTATGAGGACTTTTGGGACGGAAAGCGGATGGAGCAGGCCGAGTCTATCGGCTTCACGCCGATGGAAGTGACGACGATTGCCTCCATTGTGGAGGAAGAAAATTTCCGAGAGCCCGAAAAAGCCATCATCGCAGGTTTGTATATCAATCGGTTGCATAAGAATATGCTCCTGCAAGCCGACCCGACGGTGAAGTATGCGCTTGGCAATTTCAAACTGAAACGGGTGTTGAACGAACATCTGCAGGTCAATTCGCCATACAACACGTACCGCCACTTGGGACTTCCGCCCGGCCCGATCCGCATCCCCGCCAAGTCCACGGTCGATTCAGTACTTCACTATCGCCACCACAACTACTTGTATATGTGTGCAAAAGAGGATTTGTCAGGCAGTCATAACTTCACCGCCGACTACAACACTCATCTGCAGAACGCCCGCCGCTATCAGACCGCGATTACGGCGAAAGGGCTGTAATACTATTTTGAAAATCTGAACGTTATATACCCCGTGAAACGATTTCTCCTGCTGGTATGGATTATGGCGACACTGATGTCCGCCCGGGCGATTGACCCGCCGCAGTTGCGTTGCCTCGCGGTGGACGAAACGGGCGCGGTGACGCTGTCGTGGGTGATGCCGGCCAATACCGCCGGTTTCACGAAATACGAAATTTTTTATTCTATTGATGGAACGACCTTTTCTTCTGTGGGTCAGGTGAATACGGTGACGACAACGACCTTTGTACATACAACTGCCGATGCCGTTGCCAATCCGCGTTGTTCCTACTATGTCACGATGGTTGCGGGATCAGAAGCCGCTGCTTCCGAAACATTGACAACCATCGAGTTCTACCTTACCAACGGCAACGGCACGGCCATCCTCAACTGGGACGCCCCGCACGCTCCGGCACTGCCCACCTATTCAGGTGATTACGATGTACTGCGGGAATATCCCGCCACCGTATGGAACACCGCCGCCACACTGCCGGCCCTGATTTACCGCGACGTCATCGATGTGTGCGAAGCCACCATCGGCTACCGCGTCGAGTTGGCCGATGCCTCCGGATGCCGCAACGTTTCCCGCCCCTTGAGGGATCTTTTTACCGACCGCACCTCACCTGAGATTCCGCAACTGGACAGCGTTTCCGTGGATTTCCAAGCCGACCGCATCCGCCTCGGATGGGAACGCTCCGGCAATGAGGATGTCATCGCCTACATCATCTACCATTTTGAGGACGGCCTTTGGGTGCCGATTGACACGGTTTACGACATTGACAACACCTCGTGGACGGATGCGGAACATCCGGCCGATGTGCCGCAGCAGTACCGCATTGCCGCCCTCGACAGTTGTTTCAACTCCAGCCCGATGAGCGAACCGCAGCACAATTTCCGCGCCACGGCCACCTACGACCTCTGCCGCCGCGAGGCCTATATCGCCTGGGACGAGTATGAAAACCTGCCGCCCGACATCGAAAGTTATCGGGTCTATTTTTCGGAAAACGGTGGTGTCCTGCAGCTTGCGGGCGAAGTGCCGGCCAACGTCCGCAACTTTACGATGCAGCAGCTGGTCCCGCAGAGCAGTTACCGTGTCATCGTACGTGCCGTGAACCTCGGCGGCAATATCACCGCCTCCTCCTACAAGTGCTCCTTCGTCTTCAATTCCGCCGACAACAACGACTTCGCCTATATCCGCTATGTGACGGTGGTGGACAACGCCAAGATCGAAATCAAGGTTTCGACGGGCACCACGGTTTCCTTCTCGCAGGTGCATCTATACCGCAGTGTCGGCGACGACCAGCATTTTGTGCCGCTCGCCTCGCAGCTCAACAATGGTACGGATACCTATATTTTTGAGGATGAGAATGTTCAGGTGGATCGTGAGGTCTATTATTACCGTGCTACCGTGGAAAACGACTGCAACGTGGAAACCTATACCTCGAATGTGGCGCACAACATTTTGTTGGAGGGAGAATCGTTCCGTAACTCACGGGATAACCGCTTGCAGTGGTCTCTGTACGGCGACTGGGCGGGCGGCACCGACCATTACGAGCTTTACCGCAAGACCGAGATGCGGGGCGCGTATGTGTCCGTCGGGGGCAATATGGGCGCGACGACCTATACCGACGATGTGACGGAACTGCGTAGGGAAGGGGAGAAGTTCTCCTACTATGTGGAGGCCTACGAATCCATGGATCCCTACGGATTTATGGAAACAAGCCGTTCCAACACCGTGGAATTGAAGCAGTTGCCGGTTACCTACATCCCCAACGCCTTTTGTCCGACCCACCCGACTATGAACAACGTTTTTCTTCCTGTCAATTCGTTCGTCACGTTGGAAAACTACCACATGTATATTTTCAATCGAGAGGGCAATATGCTGTTCCACAGCAACTATCCCGATATTGGCTGGGACGGCACCTACAACGGGAAAATCTTGCCGATGGGCTGTTATGTCTATAAAATCACCTACACCTACGGCTCCGACGGCGTTTACGAGGCAGTCGGTACGGTGACGTTGGTGCGGTAGTTTTTCGGACTCACCCCCACGGCACGGCGGAAGAAGGTGCCGAAATGGGACTGGTTCTTGAAACCGAGACGGTCGGCAATCTGCTGGATGGTGAGGCGGGAGGTTGTGAGTAGCGTTTTTGCCTGCAAAAGGACCAAGTCGTCCAGCCACGCACCGGCAGGTCTCCCAGTTGTGTTTTTAATTACGTTGGCCAAATATTTTGGCGAGAGGCATAGCTGTTCTGCATACCATCCTATATCTTTGTGATGAAGACAGTTGCTTTCGGCAAGGCCAAAGAAGTCAGCTGTCAGTTGCTCGGAACGGGATCGCGTGGCTTGTCGTTCGTAAAAATCTATGAAACAACCTTGTAGGTACAAGTACAAGGAACTGGTGAGTTTTAGGATGCAGTCGCGTACATTGGGATTTTTTTGTTGTTGCAACAGACTCTGCATCGTTTGAAATAACTGTATAGTGGTATCTGTCTGCTTTTCTGTCAGTTCGTTGCAGGGATAAGCACGGGCTGCCTGCTTGGCTCGATAGGAATAATCGTTCATTTTCAGGTCATCGGAAAATTGGGTGTTGTGTGCCAGAATTAACGCCCTGCAATCCTCCGATACCGAATCGACGTGCAGCACGAAATCGGGCAGCAGCGTGATGACGCATGGCGCTTTAGCGTGGATGTCGTGAAGGTTGATGCTGCAGTGCATTTCGCCTTCTAGAAGAATCTCAATGGCGTAGTAGTCAATGTGGAAATACTCCGGCAATACATTCCGATTGGGCTGATATTCAAAGATTCGAAAGTATTCATTGTCGAGTGTGAGCAGGGAATCCACCTCGTCGGTATCGTAAATTGGCAAAGGGCTGGTCTGGGAGATGGTTTTTTTTTTCATAGGTGTGTTTTAGACTACAAAAATACAATTTTTTTACAAAATATCAATAATAAAGTGTAAAATAGAACAGAAAATAGGGTTTCTGGGGCTTTTTGCAATGAAAAAAACGATGTAATTTTGCTACGTCATTTTAAATTTCAAAACATGAAAAAAATCTTTGCTGTTTTTATGATGTCGCTGATGTGCCTTTTCTCTGTGGCACAAACTGTTAATGTTTCCTTCACGGGTCGTGATGCCGATGGCCGCTATGTGCAGTTGAACCGTGTGGTGGTCACCAACCATACCCAAGGTTGGCAACAGATCCTTGTCTGGCCCGACACGACATTGGTGATGGAAAATGTTCGATCAGATGTAGAGACGCAAAATTTTGCGTCTTTACAATTCTCGCAAAATACCCCCAACCCGTTCAACGGCACCACTGATGTGTTTTTGACGGCGCAGGAGGAAGGGATGGTGACATTGTTGATTACGGATATAAATGGACGGATTGTAGAGACGTCATATTATGGCGTCTCCACAGGCGTAAACCAATTTCACCTCACCCTCGCCCAAACGGGCACCTACGTCCTGACCGCCCGCCAAAACGGTCAATCGTCATCCATCAAAATGGTGAACAACGGTGGCGGTAAGGGAAACAGGATTGATAATGTGGGTATTGTAGAGACGTGCCATGGCGCGTCTCTACAGGATATCGACAACCCGCTGGAATACACCGGTTACGCCACCATTGACGGCGTGGAACGCGAAACCGTGGGTATGGTGCCGATGACACAAAAATCACAGACCGTCATTTTGCGGTTTTCAGGAAACCATGAGGGCAATGATGCCTTGCAATTTGCAAAAAAACAGAAAGGCGGAAACAATACGGCATCAATGAAAAATACCGATGAATTCCGTGTGGCACTGTCTCTCAGTCCCTTCTCGCTGAACCAGTTTGAACAAGGCTACACCTTCAACATCAACGACAGAACCGCCTCGACCCCCGAAGAGTTGCAGCAAATCTATCGGGATCTCGGTTCTACGGAAATGTATGTCCGTATCGCCACCAAACGCCACGTAACCGCCGAAAATACGGTTGACGGCGTGGAGGATGAGAACGCCAATGTCCACACGTTCGACCAGGCCATCCGTCTGTGCCAAATCGCGGCTGAACTTGATATTCCCATCAATCCGGAAATCATGTGCGCCTATACCTATATGGATATGATGAACTCGCAGGGCCCGCGTTTCCAGGAATATCCCGAATTTTACGGCCTGCAAAACGGAAAGGAATGGAGCGAACTGACCCTTGACGAGGTTTGCACGGTTTTGGAGGCATACGGTGCTTTCGTGGCCGAGGCCATCCTCAACACCGGCTGCACCGTCAACAACTGGAATCTTGGCAACGAGGCCAACTTCTGTTTCGCCGGTATCGGCATTGGAGCGGAAACCGCCGTGAACCCCAAGCTGGCAAAGGCATCGAACCTCAAACGGTATCTGGCTCCGGCCTTCTCCGTCTGGTGGCTTAAAAAGCATGTGTGGCAGTATGATGCCAAGGCGTATGCGGCTGTGAAAAAAGGCGTTTTGAGTGCCTATCAGAAGCTGAACATCCCCGATTCCAATGTCAAGTTCTCCACCCATGTTGCCACGGTGGTCTTTCCGGCCAACTGCAGCGTGAAGTTCTTCAACTACATGAAAGACAACGGGTACGAAATGGACGTTGCGGGTATCAGCTACTATCCGAGCGCACCTTCCATGTCGAACCGCAGGAAACTTCTGAAGAAAACGGTTACCAAGATCAACCAAAAATGTGGACTTAATGTATTTATTGGCGAGTTTTCCTATCCGTCGGGCAAGATGGAAGGGCCTTTTGCCGGCTGGAACAAAAAGCTGAAAGGCTACAAAAAAGACCAGCAGGGGCAGGCCAGCCTTTACTCCGATGTGATTGCGTGGGGCAAAGACAACGGCTTGGCGGGCATCCGCTACTGGGCGCCTGATTACGAGGGCTGGTACGCAATGGCAATGTTTGAGTTCGCCAACAAGAAAGGATCGGCAAAAAACATTCTCCAAAATCACAAAGAGTTGATTGAAAAGTAGTTTGCCTTTAAATGGTCATATTATCCGTCTATTTTCTGAAAATGAAATAGACGGATAATATCATAAAGATGAAGCCGATGACGTGGTTGTAGGTGAATTTCTGATCCTTGAAAATCACCAATGTAAATATCGTGAAGACCGTCAGCGTGATGGCCTCCTGAATCACTTTGAGCTGCCACAGGTTGAAGGGACCTCCGTTGGCCTCGAAACCGATGCGGTTCGCCGGCACTTGAAAACAATATTCCACCAAAGCGATACCCCAGCTGATGAGAATGATGAGCGGCAGGGCAAGGTTGCCGGTATTGAATTTGAGATGCCCGTACCAGGCAAAAGTCATGAAGATATTGGCAAGTATTAATAGACCGATGGTCAGAATGCCTTTTGTCATAATTCTTCGTTATTGGTTCTTCAAGATAAAGGGATTTATAAAAGTCCTTCTTTAAGAATATCGTGTATATGTATGACACCTAGATAGTTGCTGTCTTCAACCACAAAGATATTGGTGATGTGCTTCTGGCGCATCAGGTCGAGGGCTTCCACCGCCAGTGTCTGCGGTGCAATGGTTTTCGGATTGACGGTCATGATGTCGCGGGCGGTGAGGCCGTTAGTGTCGGGATTCTTCTCAAGCATGCGGCGCAGGTCGCCGTCGGTGATCGCGCCGATCACCTTGCCGTTCTCCACCACGGCGGTCACCCCGAGGCACTTGCCTGAAATTTCGAGGATTACCTTCTGGATGGAAGCATCGGGTGTCACCATCGGTTTCTCGTTGAACTTGTAGAGGTCTTCCACCTTGATATAGAGCCGTTTGCCGAGGATGCCGCCCGGATGGAACTTGGCGAAATCGTTGGGCGTGAAGCCCCGGAGTGCGATGAGGCAGCTGGCGAGTGCGTCGCCCATGGCCAACTGTGCCGTCGAGCTGCATGTGGGGGCGAGGTTGTTGGGGCACGCCTCCTGGGCCACGGTGCAGTTGAGTACGTAGTCGGCCTCTTTCGCCAGAAATGAGTTTGTGTTGCCGACCAGCGCGATCAGTTTGTTGCCGTTGCGTTTCAGGAACGGAATAAGCACCGAGATTTCGGGGGTGTTGCCGCTTTTGGAGAGGCACAGCACCACGTCGTCGGGCTGGATGATGCCGAGGTCGCCGTGGATGGCGTCGGCAGCGTGCATGAACACCGACGGCGTGCCGGTGGAGTTCATCGTCGCCACAATCTTCTGTGCGATGATGGCGCTCTTGCCGATGCCCGTCACCACCAAACGCCCTTTCATCGTGAGGATGCAGTTCACGCTCTCCTCAAACGATGCATCGATGAAGTTTTCAAGGTTTTTCACCGCCTCCGCCTCCAAACGGAGCGTAGCGATGGCATTTTTATGTATTTCAAGGTTCATAAGATTCTGGTTTGTCATATAGACCGTACGGTCATGCGGCTAAACTATGGTTTCGGTAGAAGGTAGGAGGTAGAAGGTATGAGGTAAACGGTATGAGGTAGAAGAAGGTTAAAAGAGTTCCCCTTCTATGTAGAAGGGGTGCCCGTAGGGCGGGGTAGTAGAAAATGTTATAAAGTCGGTTCTTCAATCTTTTCGCACGCCGCTTTCACTCTGCGGTTCGTCTCTTCCACGCCGATGCATGAAATGATTTCGAAGAGTTCGGGACCTTTGGCGGCTCCCACAAGGGCGATGCGGAAACTGTTCATGATGGCGCCCATGTTCAGCTCGTTGCTCTGCACATACTCCATAATCTTGTCGTGAACGATTTGTTTGTCAAAGGGTTGCACGGAGTTGAGAATGTCGAGCATCTTGGCAAGATGGGCTGCTGTACCGGGTTTCCAGCGTTTCTTCACGGCCTGCGGGTCATATTCGGTCGGGGCGACGAAGAAGTAGTTGCACTGTTCCCAGAATTCAGGGAGGAAGTGCACCCTCTCCTTGATGAGCCGCATCACTGCGATGGCGTATTCCTTGTCGGCAGTGACACCGTGGTCTTTCAGCACTTTCTCAAAATGGGTGTAAAGCCGCTCGTCGTCGGCCAACTGGATGTACTGGTGGTTGAACCATTTGGCTTTTTCAAGGTTGAATTTGGCGCCCGATTTGCTGATCTTGTCGATGGAGAATAGCTTGACGAGGGTGTCCAAATCCATCATTTCCTGTTCGGTGCCGGGGTTCCAGCCGAGGAGGGCCAGCATGTTGATGACGGCCTCGGGCAGATAGCCGCTTTCGCGATAGCCGGAGGAGATTTCGCCGCTCTTGGGGTCTTTCCATTGTAGCGGGAAGACGGGGAAACCGAGGCGGTCGCCGTCGCGCTTGCTGAGTTTGCCGTTGCCGTCGGGTTTCAGCAGCAGCGGCAGGTGGGCGAACTGGGGCGCCTCCCAGCCGAAAGCTTTGTAGAGCATCACGTGCAGCGGTGCCGACGGCAGCCACTCCTCGCCGCGGATGACGTGCGAGATCTCCATTGTGTGGTCGTCCACGATGTTGGCCAGATGGTAGGTCGGCATCCCGTCGGACTTGAACAAAACCTTGTCGTCCAACAGGTTGGAGTTGATGGTGACATCGCCGCGAATCAGGTCGTGCACGGTGATGTCAAGGTCTGCGGGGTATTTGAAGCGGATGACGTAGGGTGCGCCGCTCTCCAGCCGTTGTGCCACTTCTTCCTTGCTCAGCGACAAGGAGTTGCAGAGCGTGTCGCGGGTGGTGGCATCGTACTGGAAGGTCTGCTTTTGTGCCTCCGCCTCCTTGCGTCGGGCATCCAGGGCTTCGGGCGTGTCGAAGGCATAGTAGGCCCAGCCGGTTTCAATCAGCTGGTCGGCGTACTGCTTGTACATCGGCTTGCGTTCCGACTGCTTGTACGGGCCGAAGGGGCCGCCGATGCCGACGCCCTCGTCGAATTTGATGCCGAGCCATTGGAAGGCCTCGATGATGTACTCCTCTGCGCCGGGCACGAAGCGGGTCTGGTCGGTATCTTCGATGCGGAGCAGGAAGTCACCGCCGTTCTGCTTGGCAAAGAGGTAGTTGTAAAGGGCGGTGCGCACGCCGCCGATATGTAACGGCCCCGTCGGACTGGGGGCGAATCGTACTCTTACTCTATCCATATTCGTAGTTGTGGTTTATTGTTTTTGAAATTTGAGTTCCAGCCGTGCTTCATTGTAAAGCAGGGTGATGACATCCTTGGTGTTGAGCGGGAAGTCGGCGCTCATCATCCAG
>JAEEQA010000071.1 GCA_016285085.1 Bacteroidales bacterium | reverse complement strand
ATGCATTATAATCGGCGGGCGATTCGGCGGCGACGGGCAGCACCGTTTCCTCGGATGGGGGATAAAGCATCCGTTTCGGTTTTAGTATAGCGATGAGGTTGTCAAGGAGGCGTTGTTCCACCTGCCGCATCGTCTGTTCCAGTAGGTTGGCTTTCAGCTGGCACTCCCACACCACAATCACCAGCCAGCCGTTGTCCCGCAGAGTCTGGCAATTCTGCCGGTCCCGTTCCTGGTTGCGCCGGATCTTGTTCACCCAGAATTCGCGGTTGGTTTGCGGGATTTTGCAACACGGGGAATTCTCCACTGTCCCCTGTAACCTATCCCCTGTAACCTGAACATCGTGCCCGTGCCAAAAACACCCGTTCACGAAAATCGCCGTGCGGTACTTGCGCATCACGATGTCGGGTTTGCCGGGCACGCCCTTCACGTTGAGGCGGTAACGGTAGCCGTGTTTCCACAGCCACTGCCGCACCTTGATTTCGGGTTTGGTGTTGCGGCTGCGGATGTGCGACATGCAGCGGTGGCGTTGTGCGGGGGACATGGTGTCGGTCATGGGGGATCAGTTCTGCGTAATTATTTTTTATTTGCCTTTTATTCGCCCTTTCTTATTTATTGAAAATCAAATATTTATATTGCTTATAAATACTATTTTGCCCTGTCTATTCGCCCTTTTATTCGCCCTTTTGACAATACCTAAATTTCTCCATTGTTTTTTAATGCTTTCAATCCAATGTTTAGGGCCTTGTTTATAATATCGTTATTTTTAAAATAACCCTCCCCTAACATATAAACCATCTGACCTCGTTCGCCCTCAGTTCGGATGAAGTCAATGGTTCGTAATTGATCCAGAAAACTACGGAGTTGCTTATCCGTCACATGCCCTCCTACAATGTTTGCTATTTCGGCTTTTTTTGCCTTGCCATATTTTTGAAGATAGGGGGCAATTACTGCCAAGAACTGCTGGGCATTCCAGTCCACCAACATGGAGTATTCTGATGTTTTCCCTGATAGTTCATAATAGCGTCGATGCAGCGTATAGTATTGGGCGTTCGTTTTCCCATGTTTTTCTATGCAATTCTTTTCTTCGAGTTTTTTGGCAATACTTTTGTCTGAGATTTTTCTTTCACCATCTCTAATTTTACACAAAGTCATCAAATCAAAGACGGATAGTTTCTCATTGTCGGGGAGTTCCGACTGAATGGTTTGAATAAACAGAGCAAAACCAGCCTCTTTAACCGTTGATGAAAGAATGGCAGCTACTGTAAAATCGTCAGAATGGGAATAATCGGGAGCTGGTTTGCCCTCAGACAAAGTAAACAAAAATATTTTATCCATTCCTTGTCCAGAACGTTCCACAAGGCCTGTTTTAGATAAGACATCGGCAATAAGCCTGTTGCGTGGAGTACTGGGAACCGTTAATAAATTGTCCAATGTAACACCCTGTGGAAATCCTCCAGCATTGATGACATCCAATCGTGTTGGATACATTTTTATTACAATTTCACTATTCCTTCGATAGTCACGATGGGCAAATGCGTTATTTAGGACCTCTCTGATGACATCCTCATTGAAAAACGGGATACTTGAAAGACCAATATATGCTCCCTCCCTGACGGGCACATAACCATTGCGAAGATTAATGGCTTCCCACACTTCGTCTATCATTTTGTAGAATGGTTTCCCAAACGTTAATCTGCTGTCGAAACCGATTTGTGTTTCATTGTTTCGGAATTCCAGCATGACTTTTGCTTGAGGGAACAATCTATCAATGATGGTTTCCTTACCCACAAGTAGAACAGCTGCATTTGTTAATCGTCCCTCTCTCAATAAGCCCAAATCACTTAATGCTTGTTCGTTTGACAAAGTACGGAAAGAAAGATTTTTTTGTTTCTGTGCATACTTATCTTTTAGTATCGCAATGGCTTCGTCATCCAAATCGTTGATTTTGGCATCTTTGCATATCTCTTCAGAGAAATCGGGTTCCTGTTCTTGAATAATGGAGATATAGGTTTTATCATCCATGGGCTTGAGTTCTTCCCCAACTCTCATCAGAGCCACGTCTTCAAATTTATAAACTTTGCCTGCAGGTCGAGCTGGGATTTGTATTACCAACACTCGTTTGTTTTGTTCGTCATATAATTCATAAACATCGGGTCGGATACCCAAATCCCTGTAAATGTCGCTTGCAAGTCTTCCAATGGCATTTTCTGCTTGCTTGGTTCCGGTCACCTTATGTGGATAACTATCATGCATACCTATTACCATGTAGCCGCCTCCCTCATTACATAAGGCAGATACATAACCTAATATACAACGGCGACGGTCCTTGGGGTTGTCCTTGCCCGCACCATTATATGAGACATTCCCGCCTTCTCCTTTTTTGAATTCAACATGGTCTTCTGTCTCCCGCATATTTTGCAGCTGCGCTATTGTAACTCTGTTCATTGTCATGTATTTGATAACGATTTCGTTTTGTTGCTACTACTTGTTTTTGAGTTATGGGATGAAAATTTTAATTTAAAACGCAATTTTATCGGACTTCTTTTATCAGTTCTTGTTGAGGATGACGAGTGCGGCGATGACGCCGGGCACCCAGCCGGCGCAGGTGAGGATGAAAACGATAAGTACCGACCCGCACCCACGGTCAAGCACCGCCAGCGGCGGGAAGATAATGGCTAAAAGAACACGGAGGAGGGACATAATTATTATATTTCTTTCAAACCTATTGATTTCAGATAATTATACGTGCCATCGTAAAACTCCGGCAAACGAGTGTGATCTTCGGGATTGCCTTCAGGGACACAGATGATCATGCCTTGACGGGCACGAGTTAGCAATACACGATAAGCATTGATTTGGTATGCTTTGCGTTCTTCTTTATTGATACGATTCCATTTACTTCCCCCATTGAATTCAAAATAATCCCATGCTGTACCATTATATCGCAAATCCCCATCCCATACAAGACATGTCCAATCCAATTCCAATCCTTGTATATCAAATTCGCTGGCAGCATCTTCCAAAAACACTGATGAACGCACATCATTGATATCATCCAAGAACCAATGTACGGTATCTGGCTTACAACGAACATCTATTGCCAAAGGTTTTAAGCGATAAGCTTTTGATGAAACAACCAGACCATATCGTTCATTTCCACGGGCTTTATTGCGCAACCACTCTTTTGCTCTCTCAATATCTCTTGTAAGTACGATAGGGTATCTGTCTGCAATGCTTTCATAAACCTCTTTCGCTTTTTCAGCTTCGCCATCCAAAAGATAATGCACCATATTCGATAAACTTTCAGCACGGAAACTACGCATGGAAACAGCAAGGTGCAGATTGTTAGAATAAGTGACATGTGGGTTTGCTTCCAGCAACTCTTTGACCTTGCCTTCTGCATATTCTTTGGCAGTAAGCTGACTGGAAATGTACACCTGCCAGTCAGGGAAAGTTTCGTTAAGCGCACGGATCCATTCGCCAATACCAGCCTCTCCGGTATTGATTTCCTGTCCACCGCCAACAAGACAAACAATCACTGCCCAGTCTTTCCGTTGGTCAAGTGACCAAATCAAAAATTCTCCTTCTGACATTGGGAAGTCTGCAAATCCCTTTTTTCTATTAAGCCATCCAGCAATATGCTCTTTATCCCACGAACGCTGCGCTTCATCAAATATGGCAATGTTTTCTACTTCGCCATAACCTGCAACATGATCTTTGAGCTCTTTTGTTGGATCAATTTCCAAGCATCCATTCACAACCTTCACTTTGCCAAGCATATTATCACGATAACGATGAATAATCTGGATAAATCGCTTTACTTCACGCTCTGCTTCTTTTTTCGTTATCTTGTTACCTTTTGCCTTCTCTTGTGCCTGTCGGTCGCGGGTCAATGCTTCTGTAAGAACAGCCACCAACGGTCCATTACCCGAAAGATATACCGCTAAATCCTCGTCGGATTCCTGTTGTACAGCGACATTAAGCCCGACCAATGTTTTGCCAGCTCCCGGTACACCTGTCACAAAACAAATACTCTTCCCTCCTCTTGCCTTTGTTTCATGTATCACCTGCTGCACATATTTTGTAGTGCGCTCCAGCTGTTCACCTTCTGCTTCGTGTCGGGTAATGTCTTCCACACTATGATTCAAATAAAGTGAACGTGCTGCTTCAATGATGGTAGGTGTTGGCGAATAACGACTTCGCACCCAATCACATAAAGAAACTTTATAGGCTTTTGCTGGAATACTATCAGATAATGCCAAATTCATAATTTCACCAAGATGAAGGGCATCTGTCAGCAATGGCTCATAAACACTATCATCATAATGTGAAAGTTGGCAAATAGAAGAATGCTGGTTGCTTTCTGTAGCAACTAATATTGGAATAATCCTACGATCATTACTTCCTTGGTGGAAGTTTTTCAAATCAAGTACATAATCCATCACTTGATCCACATCCTGATGCAGGAACTCCGTTTCACCCGCTTTGAATTCAATAATAAATATTCTTTCTCTTAACAATACAACAACATCAACTCTTTTTCCAAGACGAGGAATAGAATATTCAAAAAGAATCCATGCTTTTTCATCTTTAAAAGGTGCTAAGACCTTTTTCATAATGGCAATTTCCTGTTCCCACGCATATTTCTGAGTGGAAGCAGTATCCATCTCATCAGCACGCGACATCTGTCCAAAGATTATATCAGTGGACGAATTGATGAAATCTGATATGGTAGATTTATAGAAATATCGGTTGATCACTTGTGTTAGTGTATTAAATTTTCACCCTGCAAAGATACACTTTTTCTTTTCGTTACAAAATCTCTTTTCCCTTCTTTCTGTCCTCTGCAAACTTCCTCTAACATTTTCGCGACCTCACGAAAATGGTGGCAAATTATTAATTCCTATTGATTTGTAGGCTTCTCCACGGCTGTTACATCTCCCTCCCCAAACTCTTGACTTTTGATTCTTAACTCTAAATTCCCCCTTTACCTCACCCCCACCACTCTATGTACCTGCAGCGACAGGCGCCAGCCCGGGTTCGTCAGCACCGCCAGAACACAGGCCTGCAGGTTCGCGTCCCGCTGGTCGGCAACGTCGGTATAACAGGGCTGTAAGAACCTGTGCGCCGCGGTGATTTTCCGGTATTGCGCCAGGTCCTGCCCGCACCATACCACCTTCAGCTCGTCGCAGCGGGTGAGTACGCACGGCTCCGCACCGCCGCCCTCGAAAGCACCCTTCGGCGACAACGTCACCCAGTCGATACCTTCGGGCAGCGGCCGCGTGCCGTTGGTCTCGATGGCCACACGCTTGCCCGTGGCCCGCTTCAAACCCTCCACGAAATCCTGGTCAACGAAGAGCGACGGCTCGCCGCCCGTCAGCACCACCATCGGGGCCGCCGGATAACGGTTCACCTCGCCGATAATGTCGTCCAACGTCATCATCACGCCGTCGCGGTGGTCGGTGTCGCAGAAGTGGCACCGCAGGTTGCACCCGCTGAAACGCACAAATACACAGGGCGTTCCGGTGTGGAACCCCTCCCCCTGAAGGGAGTGGAAAATCTCGTTGATCCGGTACTGCTTAGTCAAAGTTCTGGGGGGCATCGTCGGAAATATAGGAGGCTTTGTTGTCGAGCGACTCCCACACGTCGGCACGGTAGCAGTTGGGCACCGTGTCCACAATCCAGCGGGCCAGGTTCTCGGCCGTCGGGTTGAAGTCCAGCACCTCGTTCAGGTTGCAGTGGTCGATCTTCCCGTGGATCAGTCGCTTGATCTCGGTGAAGTCGCACACCATGCCGTTGCTGTCCAGCTTCTCGGCACGGCAATAGACGTTGACCTTCCAGTTGTGGCCGTGCAGGTTTTCGCACTTGCTCTCGTAATCGAGGTACAGCTGGTGACAGGAGGATATTTCAAGGGTTTTGCGGACGTAATACATAATAGGGTATAGGTTTTAGGGAATAGGGTATAGGTTTTGGTTTCGGTTTCAGGGTGTTGTAGAGACGTCATATTATGGCGTCTCTACAGGGGCGAATGATCATTCGCCCGTACAATGTCGTCATAAATCGTTCCGTCCTCGATTCCGGCGTCGTGGAGGGCGGCGCGGCGCTCGCGGCAGGTGCCGCATTTGCCGCAATGGTGCTCGCCTCCTTTGTAGCAGGAGTAGGTTTCGGTGTAGTCGAGGCCGAGCGCCGCGCCGCGCCGGGCGATGTCGGTCTTGCTGAGGTTGGTGTAAGGCGCGAAGACGGTCACCCCTTCGTAGGTGCCGTTGCGCATCGCCTCCGACATCGCTGCCACAAAGCCGGGACGGCAGTCGGGATAGATGGCGTGGTCTCCGGCGTGGTTGGCGATCATCACCCGCCGCAGGCCGTTGCTTTCGGCCAAGCCGCACGCAATGGCCAGCATGATGCCGTTGCGGAACGGCACCACCGTCGATTTCATGTTCTCGTCGGCATAGTCGCCTTCGGGAATGTCGTCGGGCGAACCCAGCAGACTGCTCTTGAAGTGGCGGTGCATGAAATCGAGGGGGATGATCAGATGCTTGATTCCCAAACGCTTGCAGTGAAGGATGGCGAACTCCCGTTCACGGGCGTTCTGGAGGGAGCCGTAATCGAAGGTGACGGCCAAGGCAATCTCATTCTGGAACTCATAGAGCATCGTGGTGGAGTCCATTCCGCCCGAAATGACGATGACTGCATTTTTATTTATTTGTTTATCAATCATTTATAAATGAAATGTTTTATAAAAGATAGCGCGCAAAGGTACGACTTTTTATTTCAAATCCGTGAATCCCGCCAATCTTAAAATTTTGTACTTTTGCAGGCCTTAATTTGTCCATTGAAAATTATTAATCATAAAATCATCCACTATGAATCCTTTGTTTGAAAAATCCGTTTATGTGAACCGCCGCGAAACCTTGGCCAAAAAGATGGGTTCCGGCATTTTGGTCTTCTTGGGCAACAACGACTCCCCGATGAACTACCCTGCCAACTGCTACAACTTCCGGCAGGACAGCAACTTCATCTACTATTTCGGCCTCACCGCCCCGTCGTTGGCCGCCGTCATCGACATTGACGAGAACCGCACCATCCTCTTCGGCGACGACTTCACCATCGACGATATCATCTGGGTCGGCGACCAGCCCGCCATCAGCACCCTCGCCGCACAGGTCGGCATCTCCGAATCGATGCCGATGGCCAAACTGGAGGACTACCTCACGACCAACGCCAACCGCAAAATCCACTTCACCAAGCAATACCGCTTCGACAACCGCATCACGATGGCGAACCTGTTGAAAAAGAACGTCAACGAAATCAACGATTTGGCCTCGGTCGAACTGCACAAGGCGGTCATCTCGATGCGTTCCATCAAGGAAGACCGCGAGATCGAAGAGATGGAGAAGGCCGCCGACATGGCCTACATCATGCACACCACCGTGATGAAACACTGCAAGGTGGGCGCCACCGAACACGAACTCGTGGGCATGGCCGAAGGTGTGGCCAACGGCTACGGCACGGGCGTTTCCTTCCCCATCATCCTCACCCAGCATGGTGAAATCTTCCACAACACCGACCACAACGTGGCTCTCGCCGACGGCAAGCTGCTGCTGATGGACGCCGGCATCGAAGGGATGATGAACTACTGCTCCGACTACACCCGCACCTACCCCACGAACGGCAAGTTCTCGCAGAAACAGAAGGACATTTACGAAATCGTGCTGAAGGCCAACCTCACCGGCATCGACCTGGTGAAGGCCGGCACCCCCTACCGTGACGTTCACTTCGCCGCCGCCGAAATCGTGGCGCAGGGTCTCAAAGACCTCGGCCTGATGAAGGGCGACGTGAAAGAGGCCGTCCGCCTCGGCGCCCACGCCCTCTTCTTCCCCCACGGCCTCGGCCACATGATCGGCCTCGACGTGCACGACATGGAAGGCCTCGGCGAGGACTACGTCGGCTACAACGACGAGTTCCACCGCAGCGACATCTTCGGCACCCGCAACCTGCGTATGGCTCGCCGCCTCGAACCCGGCATGGTCATCACTGTGGAACCCGGCATCTACTTCATCCCCAAACTGATAGAGCTGTGGCAGAAGGAAGGCCACCTCGCCGACTTCATCAACTTCGACAAACTCGGCAGCTACCTCGACTTCGGCGGCATCCGCGTGGAGGACTGCGTGGCCGTCACCCCGACGGGCCACAAGGTGCTCGGCAAAGCCATCCCGAAGACAGTGGCGGAGCTGGAAGCAACCGTGGGAACGGAAAAATGAAAATTGAAAACTGAAAACGGAAAGTTGTGAAAGGGGGCGCATCGCAGATGACGGCAGAAAGTAGAAGGTATGAAGTAGAAAGTAGGAGGTCGCCCGCGCACGATACCCTCTTTATTCCAAACCTTTTACCTTCTACCTCCTACCTTTTACCTCATACCTCCAGACGCCACAATGTAACGTCTCTACAAACTCTCTTGACTCTTAACTCTTAACTCTTGACACTTGACTCTTAACTCTTAACTCTTACCCCCCCCCCCAAATAATTATGAACCCCACCCCCTTTATCCGAACCCTTCTGCTCGCGTTGCTGCTTGCGACTGCGGGCAACGGCGCCACGGCACAGCAGTTCAGGGTAGTGGAGGATACCGTGCGGATCAATGCTCCCGACTTCATAGGCCCTGTTTCGGATTTAGTGCTAATTTGGACGACTATGGAAAATATGAATACTACATCGTAATTGACTGCGAGCAAACGATGTCGGTAGCATATTGTGTGAACCAAAAGGATTCCGTGGTTTATGGCGCCTTTTTCGATTGGATTACAACCAATGGTTACAATGCCAGTTGTCGCACTTTTGGCGGGATTGCAGAAAATGCAAAGCAAAAATATGCAGAAGTACGTCGGATTTTAACCCGTATTACAGGCGAGAAGCCGGTTGAAATAAAAGAAAAAAGCACCTATTCCGTATGGACTTACGGCAACATCACGGTGAAATTGTACGACCACGGGCGGATGGTGATCTACCTGACGGGGGAGTAAAGCAAAATGTTGTACCTTTGCGGCGAAAATTGTCAGTATTCCCTCCACCATGTCCCACCGCACCTACATCGCCATTGACCTCAAGTCGTTCTACGCCTCGGTGGAGTGCGTGGAGCGGGGACTTGACCCGTTGGCGACCAACTTGGTGGTGGCCGACAAAAGTCGCACCGACAAGACCATCTGTCTGGCCGTGTCGCCGTCGCTGAAGGCGTATGGCATCGGCGGGCGGCCGCGTCTTTTCGAGGTGGTGCAGAAAGTGCGGGAGGTGAACAACGCCCGCCGCCGCACCATTCCTTACGGCCGTTTCAACGGCAAATCACACTTGGACAAGGAGCTGAAAGCTCATCCCGACTGGGAGGTGGATTACCTCGTGGCGCCGCCGCGCATGGCCCACTACATCGAATACAGCACCCGGGTCTATCAGGTTTATCTAAAATACATCGCGCCGGAGGACATCTACCCCTACTCCATCGATGAGGTATTCATTGATGCGACGAACTACCTGCCTACCTACAAGATTTCGGCGCACGAGCTGGCCTTGAAGATGGTGCGCGACGTGCTGAAAGAGACAGGCATCACCGCCACCGCCGGCATCGGCACCAACATGTACCTCTGCAAGATCGCAATGGACATCGTGGCCAAGCACATCCCCGCCGACCAAGACGGCGTTCGCATCGCCGAACTTGACGAGATGAGTTACCGTCGGCAGCTGTGGGACCACAAGCCGCTGACGAGCTTCTGGCGCGTGGGACGCGGCATTGCGCGACGGCTGGAACCCTACGGTATCGACACGATGGGAAAAATCGCCCGCTGCTCCTTGGAAAACGAAGAACTTCTATACAAACTTTTCGGGGTGAATGCCGAACTCCTCATCGACCATGCCTGGGGGTGGGAGCCCTGCACAATGGCGGCGGTAAAGGCCTACAAACCCGAAACCAACTGTCTGAGCAACGGGCAGGTGCTATCCACTGGCTACGAGTTCAAAAAGGCGCGGGTGGTGGCCCGCGAGATGGCCGACGAGATGGCGCTGAAGATGGTGGCCCATCATCTCGTGGCCGACCAACTGGTGCTGACCATCGTGTACGATGCGGAAAACCTGGCCAACCCGAAGTACAAATCCAAATACCACGGCGAAATCACCACCGACCATTACGGCCGACCCGTCCCGAAGCACGCGCACGGCACCAGGAACCTGAAAGCCCCGACCTCATCCTCCAAACTGATGATTGCCGCCATCACCGAGCTGTTCGACCAGATTGTCAATTCCGACCTGTTGGTGCGGCGCATCTACCTCACCGTCAACCGCGTCATCAGCGAGCAGCAGGCGCTTTCGCAGCCCAAGGCGGCGGAACAACTCGACCTTTTCACCGATTATGAAGAGGAGGCCAAGAAACAGCAGGCGGAACTCGAAAGCAGCCAGAAAGAGCGGAAGGTGCAGGAAACCTTATTGAAAATCAAAAAGAAATACGGCAAGAACGCCATCCTGAAGGGACTGAATTTTGAGGAGGGCGCGACGGCCAAGGAACGCAACCAGCAGATAGGAGGACACAAAGCATGAACGACAACTACGACGATATCATCAACCTGCCGCATCCCGTCTCGAAGAACCATCCGCAGATGCCGATGGCGAGCCGTGCCGCACAGTTCGCCCCCTTTGCCGCACTGACCGGTTACGGCGAGGCCATCAACGAAACGGTGCGGGAAAACGAGGAGATGTTTATGCAGGGGGAGGAGGAAGGTGAAGATTCCGGATACATGCCGGATTACCAATGATCTCATGGTAAACGATAGAGATGCATCTCCGCCAATTCCGCGAGCCGAAAGGGTAAAAAAAATCCCTCCGAGAAATCGGAGGGATTTTCCGTGAATCGTATGGAAACGATTAGATGATGCCTTGAGCGAGCATAGCTTTGGCCACGCGCATGAAACCGGCGATGTTAGCACCCTTCACATAGTTGATGGTGCCGTCAGCTTGTTTACCGTATTCAACGCACATGTCATAGATGTCGTTCATGATCTTGTGGAGTTTCTGGTCAACTTCCGGAGCGGTCCAGTTGATGTGACCGGCGTTCTGGCAGATTTCGAGACCAGAGGTAGCAACGCCACCGGCGTTCACAGCCTTGCCAGGTCCGAAGGGGATCTTGGCAGCCTGGAAAGCGGCGATTGCACCGGGCTGGCAGCCCATGTTGGAAACCTCGGCAACATACTTCACGCCATTGGCGATGAGTTCCTTGGCGTCCTCTTCAGCCAGCTCGTTCTGGAAAGCGCACGGGCAAGCGATGTCGCACTTCACGCTCCAAGCCTTCTTGCCGGCAGTGAATTTGGCTTTTCCGGGGAATTTGTCGGCCATATCCTGGACTTTGTTGCGGTTGGAAGCACGCATATCCAGCATGTAGTCGATCATTTCCTTGTTGATACCTTCGGGAAGTTCGCAAACGCCGTCGGGACCGGAGAGGGCCACAACCTTTGCGCCGAGTTCGGTAGCCTTGATGGCAGCACCCCAAGCCACGTTGCCGAAGCCGGAGAGAGCGATTCTCTTGCCTTCCATCTTGTCACCTTTTTCCTTCACCATTCTCTCTACATAGTAGATAGCGCCGAAACCGGTAGCTTCGGGACGGATGAGGGAGCCACCCCAACCGTAGCTCTTACCAGTGAGAGCGCCGGTGCTGTGCTCGCGAGCGATTTTCTTGTAAGCGCCATAGAGGTAGCCGATTTCACGACCGCCAACACCCACGTCGCCGGCAGGGCTGTCCTGATCGGGACCGATGTTGCGCCACAACTCATACATGAAGGCCTGGCAGAAACGCATGATTTCTTCGTCGGTCTTGCCAACGGGATCGAAATCG
>JAEEQA010000070.1 GCA_016285085.1 Bacteroidales bacterium | reverse complement strand
TTTGCAATGTTCCCGTGTCCCAGTTCCTCCGTCCGTTGATCCATAAGCGGTTAGTTGGTGTAATCGCCGCGCAGCTCGCGGTAGCGCTTGCGTGCATCGGTGGTGAAAAGGCTGTCGGAGTAGTCCCTTAGAACCTTCTGATAGTACTCCATCGCCTTATTGCTGTCTTTCAGGTAGAAATCATACAGTTGTGCCATCAGGTAGGTGGCATCATCGCCCAAAAGGTCTGTGGAATAGTTCTTTATGATTTCCTGAAGGAGGTTCTCCGCACCAAGATAGTCCTTCTGCTTGATGGCGATTTTTGCTTTCTGGAAATAGACATCGTCGGAGAGTTTCCCGTAGGGGTCGGCAATGAGTACGGAATCCAGCATTTTCACGGCTTCGTCATCCTTGTTTTGGAAGATGAGAAAATCGGCTTTGGCATAGTAGCGCAGCGGCAGATTGTCGGTGGTGCTGCTGCTGAACAGGCCGCCGTATTCGTCTTCTTCACCTTCTTCTTCACCGCCTTCGTCCTCCTCTTCCGCCTCATTGTCGGAAATCAGCAGGGAGAAGTACATCGCATCGTTGGCGATGAGTTTGGAGGTGGCGGCACGCAGCACGTCCAACTGGCTTTTGGCCCACTCGAATTCACCGATGTAGAACGAGAGCTTGGCGTTGTTGAACTTGGCGGTCTGCCCGATGATGTCGTTGGGCAGGTCCTTTTCCACTTGGGAATAGTGGAGGGTGGCTTCCCACACGTCTCCCATATAGAGCTCGATGTCGGCGAGGTCGATCTTGTACTGTCCCACCTCCTGCGGGTCTCGGTTGGCATTGGCGATGGCGTCGTTCAAGATTTTTTTGGCTTTTTCAGGCTGGTCGGTGTAGAAGGCTAACAGGTGGGCGTACTTGCGCACCCATTCGGAGGTGCCTTCGTGGTAGCCGTACTCTTTCAGCAGCCGGTCGAATTTCGCTTCCAGCGACTTGGCCGCCTCCTTGTCGATGGGGGAGGTGGAAGCCAACTGTTCGTACTTCACATCCATCAGCAGAAACTGCGCTTTTGTATAGTAGTCGCAGGATTCACCCCTCTCTATCAAGTAGCTGAGGGCGTTGATGGACGTTTCGAAATCTTTGTTGTTGCCGGCCTCTTTTGCAAGGGCAAAGACCCGCTGTCCGTCCTCTTTCTGCTTGCGGTCCAATGATTTGGCGAGCACAAGGGCGTTGGCGTAGTCTTTATTGTGCTGATAGACCCACTGCATCACAACCACATAGGCCAGATTGTCGGGGGCTTCCTGCATGCGCCTGAGAAGAACACTTTTCACCAATAGGTATTTCTTGTTGTCCTCGTCGCTGGCCAAAAGGTTTTGGAGGATTTTCTGTGTTTCGGAAATCCTGTCCTGCACCCCGTCCTGCACGATGTTCAGTGCTTCTTCCACCACCAAATCGTTGCGGTTGAGCTGAATATAGGCATTGGTCAATTCATTGACGAACAAGGTGTTGTCGTTTAGCAACTTGCGGCCCTTTTCCAAAGTGGCGACGGCGTACTGCATCTGTTTGCGCACCAGGAAAGCGTTGTACAGCTCGCGGACCGTGTTCGCATGTGCAGGTAGCTCCTTGATGGCGTCGGCATAGACCTTGTCTGCAGCCTGCTGGTCGCCGGCGCTTTCATAGACAAAACCGAGGTCGATTTTATAGCGCTGGGTTTTGGGCGATGCCTTCTGCTGTTTTTTCACCACCCGTTCCGCCTCCTTGAAATTGCCGGTCTGTAGCAATGTCTGGTAGTAATAGTAATATATGTAGGAGTTGGGGTTGGCGTTATAGACTTTGGCGAACATCTGGACGGCCTTCTCGTACTCGCCGTTTTGGAAATACTGGATGCCCAACTGCTCTTCCTGCGAGCGTTGGGCGACAGCGAACACGGTGGCTATCAGCAAGAGGATGGTCGCAAAAAACTTCTTCATTAGCAGATGGTGTCGAAACCGGTGTAGGGACGGAGCACTTCGGGCACGATGATGCCGTCGGGGGTCTGGTTGTTTTCGAGGAGGGCGGCCATCACGCGCGGGAGGGCGAGGGCGCTTCCGTTGAGGGTGTGGGCGAGGCGGGTTTTGCCGTTCTCGTCCTTGAAGCGCAGGTGCAGGCGGTTGGCCTGGTAGCTCTCGAAGTTGGAGATGGAGCTGACCTCTAACCAGCGGCGTTGGGCGCGGGAATAGACCTCGAGGTCGTAGGTGAGGGCGGAGGTGAAGCTGATGTCGCCGCCGCACAGCCGCAGCACACGGAAGGGAAGTCCCAGCTTCTGGAGCAGCGACATTCCGTACTGTTTCATCTCCTCCAGGGTCTGGTAGGAGCGGTCGGGATGCTCGATCTGCACGATTTCCACCTTGTCGAACTGGTGGAGGCGGTTGAGGCCGCGCACGTCCTTGCCGTACGAGCCGGCTTCACGGCGGAAGCAGGCGGAGTAGGCGCAGTTCTTGATGGGGAAGTCGCTGGCTTTGAGGATGGTGTCACGGTAGATGTTGGTGACGGGCACCTCGGCGGTGGGGATCAGGTAGAGGTTGTCGAGATCGGCGTGGTACATCTGTCCTTCTTTGTCGGGCAGCTGGCCGGTGGCGTAGGCGGAGGCCTCGTTCACCACGTAGGGCGGCTGCACCTCGGTATAGCCGTGTTCGGAGGCGGTGTTGAGGAAGAAGTTGACGAGGGCGCGCTGCATCTTGGCCCCTTTGCCTTTGTAAACGGGGAAGCCGGCGCCGGTGATCTTGCTGCCGAGGTCGAAGTCGATGATGTCGTACTTCTTCACCAGTTCCCAGTGGGGGAGTGCGGTTTCCGGCATGTCGGAGGCGTCTCCTTCCTGATACACCACCTCGTTGTCTTCGGCGCCCTTGCCGAGCGGCACGGAGGCGTGCGGCATGTTCGGTAGCAGCACCATCATGCGGTTGATCTCCTGCTCCTTTTCCGAAAGTTCGGTCTGGAGGTTCTTCTCTTCGGCTTTCAGTTCGGCGGTGCGGGCCTTCATCTGCTCGGCTTCCTCGCGTTTGCCCTCCTTGAAAAGCTGTCCGATGGACTTGGCAATCTTGCCCTGCTCCATCAGGTTGTTGTCGAGGTTGCGCTTTGACTGACGAAGTTGCGCATCGACATCCTGGATCTTATGGATTAATTCGGTTGCGTCGAAGTTTTTAACCTTCAGTCTTTCAATGACTTCAGAAGGATTTTCACGGATAAGTTGGATTTGTAACATATCATTGGTTTTAGGGGTGCAAAGGTACATAAAAAAATAAAAAAAACGGACGGCGCTGCAAGAGGCCATCCGTTTTTTTATAGGAGAATAAAAAGGTTATTCTTTGACGATTTTCTTGCTGACCTGACCGTCTTCGGTGGTGATGTTCAGCATATAGACGCCAGTGGCAAGGTCTTTGACGTTGATGGTGTTGTTAACGTTGGTGTAGGATTTCACCAGCTTGCCGTTCACGTCATAGACATCGATCTGGTTGATAGCCTTTTCAGAGGTGATGTTCAACACGTCCTTCGCGGGGTTCGGGAAGATGGCGATGCTGTTGTCCTCGTTCTCTTCAATACCGGCCGGTTGGTTGGAGATGTTGATGTTGTCAATCCAGATGTTGTTGCCATAGTTTGAGGTGAAGGCGAATTTGACGATGACCTTCTCTTGACCGGCAAATTGTGAAAGATCAATAGATTGGGTTTCGTACGCATCTGCAATATAGTTGGAAGTCGTGTTGGCTCCGGTAGCCAAATTGGCGCCGGCCTTGTCAAAGACCGTGGTCCATGTGCTTCCGCAATCAGTGGAAACCATGATTTGAAGTTTGTCATTGGAGTTGTTGTTGTATCTCTTGTAGCACAGGTCGAAAGAGACGCTGGGTGTGGTATGGTTGGAGAAGTTCAAAAGCGGGGAATAGAGATCTGCTCTGCCACCGTTGGAAATGGAGTAGGCGTTGAAAACCAGTGCTCCCTCATAAATATAGCAATAGTCGTCGGTCTGGTCGTCCAAGGACCAAGGGGACGATACGGTGGAGCCGGAGAACTCTTGGGTAGCGGTTTCGGCTTGTGCCGTCACTTGGGCCATGAAGGTTTCGGAGTGGGTGTTGAGGGTGTTGCCTTCATCCGTCTGGCCGTTCACGCTCACGATTTCAACGGTGAAAGTCTGGTTGCCGTTCTCTGTACCGGTAACAGCGGGGAGGGTCACGGTGGCGGTTTCGTATTGGGCAAGGTTGCCTGTCCAGTCAACGGTCTCGACATCGCTGCCGTGGGTCAGACGCAGGGTGGCGGAGGTCAGGGGAGCGGTGCCCACATTCTGCAGCTTGATCTGGGGTTGGAAGCTGTATTCACAGTAATAGGTGGGTTGTGAGATTCTATCAACGCCCAGTACGGCATCGTTCGTGTTGGTGGTGGCGGGACAGGTGGTGGCAATCAAACCATGCCACTGCTGAGCCTGGTTGGAACCGTTGCGGTCCATTTCAAAGGCCATGCGATTGGGGCAGACCATGTAGATGGTGGGGTAGTAGGCCAGACCAAGATTGCCGAGGATGGTGCTTTGGTTGGTGGCATTGGGAGCCAAGTGAAGGGGAACGATCGGGTATTCCACACCGTTGAGCCAGTTGCCCTGAGAGGATGAACCGCCTGCATCGGTGCCACCGGTAAGGGAGGAGTAGTTGCCCTCGTCACCTTCCATCCAGATGACATAGGAGTCGTAGTTGCTGCTGTTGGGACCGTAGTTTGACCAGATGCCGTCCAAGGTACCCGTCTGGTGGAAATTCCAGCAGGGGCCGCACCATGTAGCGGAAACATCGATGAACACGGTCTTGCCGTCGTTCAACAGATTGTACAGGTTGATGGACTGGTCCGTAATCATGTTGCCGTTGGTCTTGTCGATTTCATACACGGTGAAGTCCGGTACGATGGAGCCAGCCGGCAGCTGGGCATACGACACCGCCGCCAGTGCGATGGCAGCGAAAAAGGTAAAGAATTTTTTCATACGCTTGTAATTTAAGTTGGTGAATAAATTTTTTTCGGGCGGCAAAGATACATTTTATTTTATTACAAAACTAAAAAATATTTGTACTTTATCTTTGTTTTTGTTGCAAATAATGTGTACCTTTGCAGCGTTTGTGCAAATATGGCAATTTCCGCTATATTAGCGGATTTGTGTCTGTGTTTTGTTTTGTTTGAACTTTAATATTTATAAAAATGGACGAAAAAGAACTTATGACGACCCAAGAGCAGGCGGACACTCCCGTCATGCAAGAGAGAGAACCCGTATTCCGCGAGGCTTCCGCACCGGTGGAGGAACCCGTTGCAGGCACCACAGCGTGCGAAAAGAAAAAATGCGGCTGCAAATGGTGCAGCATTATCTCCTTTGCCGTGCTGTTCGCCGCTGTCATCGCGCTCTACATCCTGCACTTCTGCTGCGGCGGTAAGACCGAGACCTTTACGCCCACACCGGTCGCGGCCGAGCCCGGCGACGGCAGCGTCCTCTTCATCAACCTCGACACCGTGAACGCCAACTATTTCTTCATCGAGGAGAAACAGAAGGAGTTTGATGCGGAGATGCAGAAACAGGATGAGATTTTCAAACAGAAACAGGCCAATTTCCAGAAGAAATACGAACAGTTCCAGAAGAATTACCAGGCCGGCATCCTCACCGACGTGCAAATCCAGAACGCGCAGATACAGTTGGAATCCGAGTACCAGAAGTTGGAAAGCGATTATAACGCCGTGGTCAATGCCTTGACAGAAAAACAGGTGTCCGTGAACCGCGAGATGCTTGACTCTGTGCAGGCCGTTTCCGCCCGCATCGTGGCCAAAAGAGGCGCATCCTTTGTGATGACCTACCAGAAGGACCTCCCGCTGCTCATCTATGCCGATCCCACCCGCGACATCACCGAGGAGGTGCTGTTTGAACTGAACAAGTCCCAAAAGAAAGAGGAGTAGCCGATGAAACGCCTGGTAATCCCCCTATTGCTGATTGTCAGTATTGTGTGCTCTGTTTCTTGCACAGAAAAGAAGAAACGGGAACGCAAGAACACGCTTGTTGTACGCACGCTCGACGACTACGCAGATATGCCCGGCGGTGTGGTACGCAACATCTATGCCGACAGCACCCCCCGCGACATCTACTTCTACCGCGTGGACGAGCAGGGCAACCGCACCGATGAACTGGTGAAGGAGGTGCATTGTTATGAAAACAGCAACATCTATATCGAAGGCGACATCAAACACTCCGAACGCGACGGTGTTTGGAACGCCTACTTCAAGAACGGCCGCCTTCAAGCCACCCAAACCTACAAGGAGGGAGTCCAGGTAGGAGAAGAAAGGGTCTATTACGAAAACGGCAACCTGATGTACAAAGGCCAATACGACAACGGCATCTGCACCGGCAAATGGGAGTTCTTCGACGAAAGCGGTGTCCGCACCCAGTCCCTCATTGCCGACGACACCACCATCGTGTGCCGCAGCTGCCCCAAATGCCTGCGACTGATGGGAAAAAGTTCATAAAGTTCATCAGGTTTATAAAGTAGAGACGCGGCGTGCCGCGTCTCCAAAAGAAAGAAAATAGTTTAATGAATTAATAATCAAAATAAAACATTATGGAAATACCTTTTGCAGAATCTTGGAAAATCAAAATGGTGGAACCCATCAAGAAGTCAACCCGCGAGGAACGCGAGAAATGGTTGAATGACGCTCATCAGAACATCTTCATGCTGAAGAGCGACTATGTTTACATTGACCTTCTGACCGACTCCGGCACCGGCGCCATGAGCGACCGCCAGTGGAGCGCGATGATGATGGGCGACGAGAGCTACGGCGGTGCCCGCTCCTTCTATCACATGAAGGACACCATCACCGAACTCACCGGCTTCCCCTTCGTCATCCCGACGCACCAGGGCCGCGCTGCTGAAAACGTGCTTTTCAGCTACCTCGTGAAACCCGGCAACATCGTCCCCGGCAACGCCCACTTCGACACCACCAAGGGCCACATCGAGAGCCGCAAGGCCTTCGCCATCGACGTCACCGTTCCGGAAGCCTACGACACCCAGCTCGAAGTCCCCTTCAAAGGCAATGTCAGCCTTGAGAAGCTTGAGAAGGTGCTGGTGGAGAACAAGGGCAACGTCCCGTTCATGGTCCTCACTGTCACCAACAACACCGTCGGCGGCCAGCCTGTCAGCATGCAGAACATCCGCGAAACCTGCGAACTCTGTCACAAGTACGGCGTGCCCGTCAACATCGACAGCGCCCGTTTCATCGAGAACGCCTACTTCATCAAGACCCGTGAAAAAGGCTACGAGAACAAGACTTTGCGCGAAATCTGCCTTGAGATGTTCAGCTATGCCGACAGCATGACGATGAGCGCCAAGAAAGACGGCCTCGTCAACATGGGCGGCTTCATCGCCACCAGAAAAGAGGAGTGGTACGAAGGCGCCAAACTGTTCTGCATCCCGTTCGAGGGCTTCCTCACCTACGGCGGTATGAACGGCCGTGACATGGACGCTCTGGCTGTCGGTTTGAAAGAAAACATTGAGTTCGAGATGGTGGAAACCCGCATCAAGCAGGTCCAGTACCTCGCCGCCAAGCTCGACGAGTACGGCATTCCTTACCAGCGCCCTGCAGGTGGCCACGCCATCTTCGTCGATGCCGACAAGGTTTTGACCAACATCCCGAAGGAGGAGTTCCCAGCCCAGACCCTCACATGCGAACTCTACCTTGAAGCCGGCATCCGCGCCTGCGAAATCGGCTATGTGCTCGCCGACCGCGACCCCGTCACCCGTGAGAACCGCTTCGGCGGCAACGACTTCGTGCGCCTCTGCATCCCGCGCCGCGTTTACACCAACAACCACATGGATGTGATCGCCGCCGCCCTCAAGAACGTGTACGACCGCCGCGACACCATCAAACGCGGTTTGGAAATCACGTGGGAGGCCGAACTGATGCGCCACTTCACCTGCCAATTCAGAAGACTTAAATAATTGTAATGCTGATTGTTGGCAATACACTAGTATCGGATGAACTGATCAAGAAGTCCTTCTGCTGCGATTTGTCGAAATGTTGCGGCGCCTGTTGCATCGAAGGGGATGTGGGGGCTCCCATCGAACCGGATGAAGTCGCTGACCTGGAGGACAATTACCCTATTTTTAAAAAATATATGACTGAAGAAGGTGTCCGTCTCGTCGATGAGAACGGCACCTTCGACTACGATATGGAGGGTGAGTTTGTGACGCCGTTGCTTTCGGACGAGGCATGCGCCTTCATCTACTACGAGGACGGCATCGCGAAGTGCGCCATCGAGAAAGCCTACCTGAACGGGGAAATTGACTTCCGCAAGCCGATCTCCTGTCACCTTTATCCTATACGGATAAAAAAACTACCTGATTACGAAGCCCTTAACTACCACCATTGGAGCATTTGCGAATCCGCTTGCGAACTCGGCAAAAAGGAGGGGATTCCGGTTTACAAATTCCTGAAGGAACCCCTTATCCGCAAATATGGCGAATTGTGGTACGAAGAGCTGGAACGACAACTGGAAACGGAAAATTGAAAACTGAAAATTGAAAACTAAAAAGTAAAAAGTAGAAAGTATGATGTAATATAATGTTCTCTATGCTCAATCCTTTTTACCTTTTACTTCATACCTTTTACCTCATACCATTTACCTTCTCTACATTTTACTTCTAAACACTTAACTCTTGACTTTTGACTCTTAACTCTTAACTAGAAAAAAACATTACCCCCTTAAGGATATGTACGACGGGAAAACCAAGAAAAAGAAAGAGAAAAACGCTCCGAAGCTGAAGCGGTCGAAGCTGATTGTGCCGTTCTGGTGCTTCTATTTTCTGTGCCTGCTGAGTGTGGTGGCGGTGTTTGCGCTGATTGCGCGGAACATCCCCACGGTGGAGGAGTTGGAGAAACGCCTTCAGGAGAACCAGTTGGCCACCATCGTCTATGCTTCCGACGGCACCGAGCTCGGTCGGTACTTTTATGAGAACCGTTCCAACTGTCGCTACGATGACCTGTCGGAAAACATCCTCAATGCGTTGATAGCCACAGAGGATTCGCGGTTCTACAAACATTCCGGCATTGATTTCCGGGCGTTGGGGCGTGTGGCGATGGGTGTCTTGACCCACAACAGCGGCGGCGGCGGCTCCACCATCACCCAGCAGTTGGCCAAGAACCTTTACGGCCGCGACCCCGATGTCAGCATCGTCAAGTCGAAGCTGCAGGAGTGGATTGTCGCCATCAAGCTGGAACGTGACTACTCCAAACATGAGATTATCACGTTGTATCTCAATACGGTGGACTTCTCACATCAGGCGATGGGAATTGAGACGGCGGCCCGCCGCTACTTCAACACCACGCCGCAGGAGATCAAGGTGGAGCAGGCGGCCATGCTGGTGGGACTGCTGAAAGCCCCGGGCGCGTACAATCCGATGAGCCATCCCGAAGCCGCGGAAGGACGGCGCAACGTGGTCATTGGGCAGATGAAAAAATACGACTATCTGACCAAGGCCGAAGCCGATTCCATCTCGGAGATTCCGCTCGATATGTCGCACTACACCAAAGAGAGCCATTCGACAGGACAGGCCACCTACTTCCGTGAGTATCTGCGCATTTACCTCACTGAATTTTTCGCCAAACCCGAAAACCGCAAGAAAAACGGCGATTCGTTCAATATATATAAGGATGGCTTGAAAATCTACACGACCATTGATCCGCGGATGCAGGAATATGCGGAATTGGCTGTGAAAGAACATGTTGGTGGAAAATTGCAGCCGATTTTCTTCAACCAGTTGAAACGCAACGACAATGCGCCGTTCTACAAGCTCTCGCAGGAACAGACCAACAACATCATGAACGCTGCCCGGAAAAATTCGGAACGTTACCGTATGATGAAGAATGCCGGGGCTACTGCTGCCGAAATTGACAAGGCCTTTCGTACCAAGGTGAAAATGAGAATCTTGGCACAAGACGGCGAACATTACATTGACACCGTGATGACTCCGAACGACTCCATCCGCTACATGAAGTCATTTCTTCAGTGCGGCTTTATGGCGATGGAAACCTTTTCCGGCAGGGTGAAAGCCTACGTCGGCGGCATGAACATCACTTCGTTTCAGTTCGATCATGTGATGGGTTCGCGCCGACAGGTGGGTTCCACGTTCAAACCTTACGTTTATGCAAGTGCCATGGAAAACAGTAACGGAGAGCTGGATCCCTGCTCGTTAGTGCCGAACACCACGGTGTCGGTGCGTCTGCCCGAAGGCAACGTGTGGACAATCCCGGTGAGCCGCTACAAACCCGGACAGCGGATTCTGCTCCGGGAGGCGTTGGCACAGTCTCTGAATAACGTGTCTGCCTATCTTATTTCCAATCCTGACTATGGAAGACAGCAGGCTGTCATCGAACTCGTTCGGAAAATGGGGATAAAGTCCCCCATTCCCGAAGTGCCATCCATCTGTTTGGGAGCCTGTGAGTTGACGCTGTACGAGCAGGTGGGTGCCATCAACTGCTTTGCCAACCAAGGGGTGTATGTCGAGCCTTACTTCATTGAGAAGATTTGCGACCAGAACGACAATGTCTTGTTTGAGACAAAGCCCGAGTCGCATGATGCGATGAGCCAGTTGCTGGCATACCAGACGGTGTGCCTGATGCGCGGTGTGGTGGAGCACGGTACGGGGCGACGCCTTATCAGCCAATACAAACTGACCTTTCCGCTGGCAGGCAAGACAGGTACCACCAACAACCACTCCGATGCGTGGTTCGTGGGTTATACACCGATGCTGACGTGCGGTGTTTGGGTCGGTTGTGACGACCGTGCGGCGCACTTCACCTCCATGGAATATGGACAGGGTGCGCGTGCTGCCATGCCGGTATTCGGCAAGTTTATGAACCTGTGCTACAATGACCCTGCACTGCCGTACATGTCGGCCGTTGCAAATCCTGACCCGAACAACAAGAACAGGATGCGCGACTTCGTGGCTCCCGACGGTTTCACAGGCAATGCCTACGGTTGTCTGCCAAAGGATGGAGACGTTGAAATGAGAACTACCATCCTTGAGGAACAAGAAAAATGGGATTAAAACTAATCCCATTTTTCTGTGAATCGTTTCATCTATTGATTCTTTCGGTGGTTCAGATGTTCCTGTCTGAACCTGTTTTTTTATTTGCTTCGGTTAATGACACCGTTGAACTGTGCCGTTGGCGTGACGATGACCTCGTTGAGACAGACGTGTGGCGGACGCGAAAGGACGAACTCCACGATATCGGCAATGTCCTGCGCCACTAACGGATCATACCCTTCATACACCTTGTCTGCACGTTCTTGGTTCCCGTGGAAACGGACGTTCGAAAATTCTGTCTCGGCAGCACCGGGCGCAATCATGGTGACTTTGATGCCGTAGGGGAGGAAGTCCGTCCGCATGGCTTTTGAAAGAGCCAACACGGCGTGCTTGGTAGCGCAGTATATGCCGCCGCCCATGTAAACCTCGTGGCTCGCGGTAGAGCCCATGTTTATAATGTGTCCGCTATGACGTTCCACCATCTGCGGTGCCACCAGACGCGTGACATACAGTAACCCCTTGATATTCGTGTCAATCATCCGTTCCCAGTCCTCCAAAGCCCCTTTGTGTACAGGGTCCAGCTCGACAGCGAGGCCGGCATTGTTGACCAATACGTCAATGGGCTTGAACTCCTCCGGGATAGATTGGATGGCTTTCTCGCAGGCGACATTGTCGCGTACATCAAAAACCAGCGGTAACACTTTGGTGTGGGTGGTTGTCGTGATTTGCTGGGCCAAAGCCATCAGCCGTTCTTCACGGCGTCCGGTAAGAATCAAGCGGCACACTTGTTTGCTCATTGTGAGGGCAATCGCTTCTCCAAAACCGGAGGTTGCCCCTGTAATCATAATGTTTCTCATAAATAGTGATTGTTTGCTGTTTTTGCGTTAAATAAGGCTTGAATAGCGCACTCAAATGAGCGCGTGCAAAGGTATAAAAAATATGAATACTAAATGTCCACAGCT
>JAEEQA010000069.1 GCA_016285085.1 Bacteroidales bacterium | reverse complement strand
TAGGATTACGTCTTCTACGGCTATACCGCAGGTATGTATGGATGGTGGTTGCTTGTCAATGGCGAATCTGCGAATTGGGGCTACACCACGCAAACTGTTACCGATGGGGATGTCATCAAATGGGGTGATACAGGCTGTTCCCCCAGTGAAGAGTTCTGGGTTTACTATTGGACAACTCCCGTGACCCCTGTTTCCAATCCGAATGCAACTGAAGTGGTGGATGCCACCATTGCTGCCGACCAGATTGAATACTGGGTGGGTGAAGGCGAGAACGAAGTGGTGATTGCCATTACCTGGTGCAGCAACACTGAGGCTGCTTTGGCATGGGGTTACCGTTTCGATGGAGAGACCAACCTTCTCGCTGCCTTGAACGCCATTGCCGAAGCCGACAGCCGCCTTACGGTGTATGGTTCTGCTCCCACAAATATTACCTATCAGGATGATGTATATGATCTTACCATGCAGCCAAACCCGGAGGCAGAGTGGGGAGATGACGACTATGACATTCCGATGTTCAGTGTAAATGGTGCAATGGGACAAGTGGGTATGTCCGCCCAAGCAATCCACAACAACGATTTTGCTAAAATTGGCGGTTACGCTTGCGCCACTATGAATGCCAACTGGACTGTCATCACGTGGGACATCCCGATTGAACCTGCCACTATTCCTGGAGAGGTCGATACGACGGGTACCGACACGACCGTGGTGGAAGAGGTGGACGCCACCATCTCCGCCAATGAGATTGCCTATTGGGTAGGCGAAGGTGAAAATGAAGTGGTGGTGGCCATCAGCTGGTGCAGCAACACCGAGGCAGCCTTGGCATGGGGTTACCGTTTCCATGGTGAAGCCACTGTTTTCGAAGCCCTTACCGCCATTGCCGCTGCCGACAGCCGCCTTGCAGTCGTCGGTTCCGCTCCCTCCAACGTCACCTATCAGGATGGTGAACTTGACCTTACCATGCAGCCCAACCCGAATGCACAATGGGGCGATCCCGATTACGACGCTCCTATGCATAGCATCAATGGTTTGATGGGTCAGAACTATATGGCCGCCGAATCCATTCACGATGGTGATTTTGTGAAGATTGGTGGCAGCGCTTGCGGCATCTTCTTTGATGACTGGAGCAGCATTTCTTGGACCACTACTATTGTTCCTGCCACCGCTCCCGCCGAAGTGGGTCCGAGCGACGAGACCTTCGACGGTGTCGCCGGTTCCGAAGGCTGTCAGGGCATCCATTGTCAAGATCCCGCCATCCTCGGCTGGGCTTCCACCTGCACGATTGAACGCGGTCGCCAGAACATCACCACTCCCGGTGTGTTTGCCAGCTACGGTACAGAAAACGACGGTGTCGGTGCCGCTACCGAAAGCACGGCCGACGTGGTCAGCTTGGGCGACTATGGTATCGCAGTCCTCACTTTCGACATTCCGATCCAGAATGGCGACGGTTATGATTTCGCCGTTTTTGAAAATGGTCTCAACAACACCTTTCTCGAACTCGCTTTCGTGGAAGTCAGTTCCGACGGTGTGAACTATTTCCGCTTCTCCTCTGTTTCCAACACGCCCACCGATGTCCAAATTGATAACAATGGTGGCGTGGACGCTATCCATCTCAACAACCTTGCCGGCAAATACCGCGCTGGCTGGGGTACTCCTTTCGACCTGGAAGAACTGGCCGGCACCGAAGGACTTGATGTGAACAACATCACTCACATCCGCCTTGTGGACGTGGTGGGCTGCGTTGAACCGCGCTATGCCACCAGAGACGGCCGCGGCCATATCATCAACGATCCCTACCCGACTCCCTTCGCTTCCAGCGGTTTCGACCTCGACGGCGTTGCTGTGATGAACGGTTGGAGACCGGCTGCTGTTCAGGAATATGTTGAGAACAGTCATCTCAATGTCTATCCGAACCCCTGCAACACGCAGGTCACGGTGGAGGCTGTCATCGGCGAGCCGGTGATGCTTTTCAACTCCGTGGGTACCCTCGTCTATCGCACGAATGCCAACGACACCACGATGACCCTCAACATGAGCGACTATCCGGCGGGCCTCTACATTGTGAAATGCGGCAACCGCACGGCGCGCATCGTGAAGATGTAACCAATTTTTTCATAACTATTGCAACGCGGGATGAGAGTACGGCTGCTCTTTTTTACGGTTTGTTTGTTCTGTGTTGTCCAGTCTGCCAGAGGTCAGATTGACAGCATCCCCCACCGGTTGGAAACCGTGGGGGTTTCCGCAGACCGTACCCACTCACCCGTGACTGCCACTTCGTCACTACAAATGCTCAAAAGCCGGGAGATTTCAAGTCTTCCGGCTTTGAACGTTTCGGATGTGCTGAAAACCTTTGCCGGTCTCGTCATCCGCGACTACGGCGGGGTAGGGGGGATGAAGACCGTGTCCATGCGCGGCTTTGGCAGCCAGCACACCGCCGTCAGCTACGACGGCCTCGCCGCCAGCGACTGCCAGACGGGCCAGATCGACCTTTCGAAGTTCTCGCTTGGCAACGTGGAGCAGATCTCGCTCAACAGCGGCACCCCCGACGACATCTTCCTGCCGGCACGCCTGATGGCCTCCGCCAGCCTCATCCGCATCCAGACCCTCCGGCCCACCTTCCATGAAAACAAGCCCGTCAACCTCGACTTCCACTTCACAGGCGGCTCGTTCGGGCTTTGGAATCCCTCCCTCCTCATGGAAAACAAAATTTACCAGAAAAAAGACGGTGGTTATCCGTTCGTGTATTCCTCGTTGAATGTCAGCTATCTGCAGTCCGATGGCCGCTATCCGTTCCTCATCCGCTACGGCGGTGACGGCGACAGCACCTCCATGGAGAAGCGCACCAACTCCGACGTCCGGACGGCTTCGGTCGAGGGCAACGTATTCACCGATTTCAACAGCCACTCCAAACTCAACGTGAAGCTGTACTACTACTGGTCTGACCGCGGGCTTCCCGGTGCCGTCATCTTCTACAACACCCACTCCAAGCAGCGGCTCACCGACCACAACGCTTTCGGGCAGGTGCATTACGAAAACCATTTCAACAGTAAGTTCGCCTATCAGGTGAACGCGAAGTTCAATTTCGCCCGGCAGCGCTATTTGAACCCCGAGTACTTGAACGCGGCGGGTTCCCTCGACAATGTCTATATCCAGCGCGAGTACTACCTGTCGAGCACGTTCCTGTACGCCCCGCACCGCGTCATCTCGCTCTCCCTTTCCAACGACTTGATTTACGGGAATATGAGCGCCAACCTCTACGACTTCGTCTATCCCTCGCGGTTGCAGGTGCTCACCATGCTCAGTGCCTTCGTGTCGGTGCGGCACGTCGACATCCGGGCGGGATTACTGCACACGGGCGTGGCCAACTGGGCCAAGGCGGGGGCGGCGGGCGACAACCTCAGCCGGTTCTCGCCGTCGGTGGGCATCTCGGTGCAGCCGCTGCTGTCGGAGGCATTCCATATACGTGCCTTCTACAAGAACATTTTCCGGCTGCCCACCTTCAACGACCTGTATTACACCGAAGTGGGGAACCGCAACCTGCGGCCGGAGGACACCCACCAGTTCGACCTCGGTGCCTCGTACGCCAAAACCTTCCTGAAAAACGCCATCCGCATCACCCTCAGCGCCGACGGTTACTACAACCTCGTGAAAGACAAAATCGTGGCGATTCCGAGCAAGAACCTTTTTGTCTGGACGATGCTCAACTTCGGGAAGGTGGAGATTGACGGCGTGGATGCCAATGCCTCTTTCAAATATCAGATTGTCAAAGATTTGTCGGTGTCTCTCAGTGGCAGCTACACCTACCAGCGGGCCGTGGACAAAACCGACCCCCAGGCCAAGACCTACCTGCACCAGATCCCTTACACACCGCTGCACTCCGGGTCGCTTAGCGTGATGATTTCAACTACTTGGTTTGAAGTTGGTTACACGATGGTGGCGGCGGGAAAACGGTACGCCCTCCAGCAGAACGTGTCGGCCAACGAGCTGCCGCCTTATACCGACCACAGCCTCACTCTCGGGCACGATTTCGACATCAAGGGAAAGGTGATGATTGGTGTAAAAGGAGAGTTGCTGAACATCGCCAACCTCCATTATGAAATCATCCGCAACTATCCGATGCAGGGCCGCAGTTTCCGGGTTGGCGTACGGGTGAAATGGTGATTTTGTGTATAGTAAATGATTAACATGTCGTTTTGTTTTTATTAATTGGCATTAATTGGTTGTAATAAAACTAATTATTTGTTTTTATAAAAAATATTTTCAAAAAATTATATTTATTTTAAATATTATTGTATCTTTGCCGCGCCAAAAAGTAAGGTTATGGATACTAAAGAAACAAAGGCTGAAGAGATTGAGATTACGGACATGAAGTCCGCCCTTGAGGCCTTCAAGCAGGAGGATGCACGGATGAGGGAGACTCGGCAATGGATACGGGAAGAAAATGAGCGTCGGTGGAAAGAGGAGGAACGTCGATGGAGGGAGAACGAGCGTTTGCGGGAAGAAGAGTACCGCAGAAGGAAGGAGGAACAGGATCGTTTTGACAAGCGATTAAAGGGTCTCAATGATCTTTATACCAACAACTGGGGGCGTCTTGTGGAATCATTGAGCCAGCCCGCTGTTCTGTCGTTGTTCAAGGAGAAGGGAATCGGTATCACACATATCTATGAAGGCCCACGGGAGGATGTGTCCGATCCCGACAACGCTATTGAAGTGGACACCATCCTGTGCAATACTACCGTGGCTGTGGTTGCGGAGGTGAAAACCACCTGCCGTCCAGACGATATCGACCACTTTCTCAAGCAGATGGAAAGGTTTAAAACCATCTTCCATGAGTTTGCCGATAAAACGGTGTACATTGCCATTGCAGCCATTCGTTACGACGGACATTCCGACCGCTATGCACAAAAGAAAGGTCTCTTCGTCATCAAGACCACCGGGGAAGGAATCTTCTCCATTGACGAGCCAGCCCAACGACGCACCTATTAAACGGGTGTTGCAACTGAAAACGAGTTGCCGACAGGTACGTATTTGAATATAGTTTTCAACAATAATACTATAATTCGGCAAAAAGCGTTATTTTTGCAGCTTGTTTTATAGGAAAAACTGTTTAATATTTTGAAAATCAATAGAATAACAAAATATTTGGTTCGCTGTGTCCTCCTTTTGACGCTCGCGGGGGTCTGTTTTTCGTGCTCTACCCGCAAGAATACGCCACTGAACCGCGCCTACCATAACCTCACCTCACGCTTCAATGTCAACTTTAACGGGAAAGAGGCGCTGAAAGCAGGGGAGATTGAGCATGAAAAGCTCTGCAAAGACAATTATATCAATATCTTGCCGATATATTGCTATCCTGAAAAGACAGAATTGTCCAGTATCTATCCTTCGATGGACCGTGTCATTGAAAAAGCGTCGAAGTCCATCTACAAACATTCGATGTTTTTCAAAGGCAAGGAGTATGTGAAGCCGATTGACGATGCCTATCTGATGATGGGCAAGGCCTATTTCTACAAGCAGGATTATGTGCAGGCACAACGTATTTTCAGCTACATCATCTCCACCCACAAGAACGGCAACTGCATCGAGGAGGCAATGATATGGAACGCCCGATGCGCCGTCCGGCAGTCGTACTTCACCCGTGCGGAGGAGCAGATCAATGAAACCAAGTACTACGTCCAGCCCAAGAAGTCGAAGAAACTGAACCTTTTGTATGCCGCTGCAGGAGCCGAATACGAACTGAGTGCCCCCGACGGCGACTATGAAACGGCCACCAACTACATCGACGACATCCTGAAAAACAAGCCCAAAAAAGACTTCCGCATCCGTATGTACTACATTTTGGGGCAGTTGTATGAAAAGCTGGAGCAGCCTGCTTCGGCGCATGACTATTTTATGCTGGTGGCAAAAAAGAGCAATTCCTACGAGATGGAGTTCAATGCACGGATGCACCTCGCCACCAACTATGACGGGTCACCCGCCAAGCGTGCACAAATCATGAGGGAATTGAACAAGATGCTCAAGGATGAGAAGAATGAGCCGTACAATGACCAGATTTACTACGCGATGGCGGAAATCAACCGCATTGACGAGGACACGACCGAGCGGATGACGAACCTCGCCAAGTCGGTGGCGGCCTACAAGGAGAACAATTACCAGCGCACCTATTCCTCGCTTCAACTCGCCGATCTCTACTTTGACCAGGAGAAGTATCCGCAGGCCAAGGCCTACTACGACACGGCTACTACCTCCATGCCGAAAAGCTATCCGAACTACGAAGCCATCAAGCAAAAATCTGCAGTTCTGACGGAATTGGTCGATAACCTGCAGGTGGTGGTGGTTCAAGACAGTTTGCAGCGTATCGCCAAGATGAGCGAGAAGGATCGCGACCGCTGGATCAAGGGGCAGATTGCTGCGTACAAGGCTGAAAAAGCCCGCAAGGAGAAGGAGGAACGCGACAGGGAACTCGCCCTCCAAAGCGCCCTCGGTTACCAGAACTACAACCAGTTGAACAATTCGGGCGGCAGCAACAAGTGGTACTTCTACAACTCCAGCCTGATGCAGGCCGGCAAAACGGAGTTCTTGCGCAAGTGGGGCAACCGTAAGCTGGAAGACAACTGGCGCATCAGCAACAAGCAGCAGATTTCGTTTGAAGACATGGCTGCCATGAACGACCCGAACGCCAAAAACGAAGATGACACGGAATACGACGATGACGGCAATCCGATTCTGAAACGGGAAACCGACCCGGAGAAGGAACGCTACTACACGCAGGATCTGCCACTTACGCCCGGCGCCATCGACACGTCCAATGAGATGATTGCCGAGGCGATGTACCAGGCCGCCATCATCTATTTCGACCTGCTGAACGATGTGCCGCGCGGCATGGATATGCTCGACAAGTTCTATAAGCGCTTCCCCGACCACAAACTCGCTCCGTCGGTGCTGTTCATCCAGTACAACCGTTACAAGGAGATGGGCAGCAGCAAGCAGGAAACCCCGAAGCAGATCATCCTCACCAAGTATGCCGACACCGACTATGCCCGCCTGATCCGCGAACCCGACTACTACAAGAGACTTGCGGAAGAGAACCAGAAAATGGAACGGAAGTATGAAACTGCTTATCAGGCATTTACGGACAAACAGTGGCAGCGGGTGATTTCCATGTCGGATGAGGCCTTGGCGGTTTGCACCGACAAGCCGCTGCGTTCCAAGTACGCCTACATCCGTGCCGTGTCGGTGGGACAGGTGCAGAACAAAGAGGCGTACCGCGCCGCCCTGGAGGGCGTTTTGTCGGAATACGGCGACCAGCCCGTGGCGGAACTGGCCCGCATCCTGCTTGCCGACCTCGACCCTGCGCCGGTAACCCAGCCGACTGCCGCCGCCGCCGAAGAAATAGCCAATGCCGGACAGTCGCCCTTCGTGTATGCGCCCAACGACTGGCACTATGTCACCCTCATCGTGGATGTCCACAAGCGCAACGTGATGACCCTCAAAACCGATGTCTCCAACTTCGACCGCGAGTTCTACAGTTTGCAGAAATTTACCATCAACAGCTTCTACATCACACAGGACAAGCAGATTGTGACGGTGTCGCGCTTCGAGAATAAGGAAACGGCGATGGACTACTACCACGCCATCAGTCGGAACGACAAGTTCTCCGGCGATATCCAATCCGGTGTGATCACCGTGTATGCGATGAGTGCGGCCAACTACAGCAACTACTACAAAAAGAAGGATATACGGTCGCAATACGACGACTTTTTCAACGAATATTATTTGGACAAAAAATAAAATAACCTTTTAAATTTACAATTATGGCAAACGAAATGCCCCATATCTCCGTACCAAACGGAAACGACGTGAACGTCATTGCTGCCGGCACCGTGCTGACGGGCGACATCACCGCCAAGAGCGACTGCCGCATCGACGGCAGCATCAAAGGCAACATCAAGTGCGAATCGAAGGTCATCATCGGTCAGACCGGTATGCTGGAAGGTGACGTGGAGTGCCACAGCATCGAAATCCGCGGCAAGGTGAAGGCCAATGTGACGGCCAAGGACCTCATCGCCCTGAGTGCCACCGCCATCCTCGCCGGCAACATCGTTTCCTCGAAACTTTCTATCGAGCCCGGTGCGAACTTCGTGGGTAACTGCAAGATCCAGAACGGCAACACCGTTATGCCCGAAACGCACACCCCCGACAAAAAGTAAATGGCCGGGAAAAGGCAGTGGAACGCCGGCGCCAGCTACTCCGGAATGGCTTTCCAAATGGGTGTCATCATTGCCGGAGGCACCTACGGCGGCATCAAATTGGACGAATGGCTCAACCTTTCGCCCCTTTTTACCATTGTGTGCGCCCTCGCCTCCATCGCCTTGGCTATGTATGTGATGATTAATAAGTTGACACGTATCAACCAAAAGAAAAAGTCCCATGAAGAAAATGAATAAGGATTTCAAGGTGTCGAAGTATGTCTTCCGGCTCCTTATCTTTTCCATCATCGTGGCCATCCCCACCATCCTCATGCCCTTGGTGCTGCCGAAGTACGCTTCGCCCGCCTTGCCCTTCATTGTCCTTTTCTTTTTCTTCCTCACCCTTTTCACTCTCTATATCGTGTTGCGCGATTCGTCCATGCGCGAGTCCAAGAAGTTCGTTTCCGGCTATGTGGTGTCCCGTACTGTGAAATTCATGTCCTGTCTTCTTTTTATGCTGATTTATATTATTGTAAACAAAGAAGATAGATGGAATTTTGCCTTTGCTTTTCTGATTATCTATTTCTTGTACGCCGCTTTTGAGGTGTTCATTATAAAAAAGGAAAATGACAAACTCAGCCAGCAGCAGCGGGAACGGCAGCAACAAACGGAAGGAGAGGAGTAACATCCAGCTCATCCTTTCCACGTTGCCGACCAAGCCGGGCGTTTACCGCCACTTGGACGAGGACGGCAAGGTGATTTATGTCGGCAAGGCGAAGAACCTGAAGCGACGCGTTTCCTCTTATTTCAACAAGACACAGGATTCTCCGAAAGTGCGGATGCTTGTCAGCAAGATCCGTGACATCCAGGTGACGGTGGTGGATACGGAATGGGAGGCGCTGTTGCTTGAGAACACCCTCATCAAGGAGTACAAGCCCAAGTACAACATCATGCTCAAGGACGACAAGACCTACCCGTGGATTGCCGTCACGAAGGAGGAGTTCCCGCGAGTTTTCCCCACGCGCTCGCCCGACCACCGGCGGCAGGAAACTTTCGGTCCCTACGCCTCTGTCAAGTACATGAACACGCTGTTGGACACGGCTTTCGCCATATTCCCGCTTCGCCGCTGCAAAATCCTGCGCCAGAACGACCGCCCCTGCCTCCAATACCAGCTGAAGAAATGTCCCGCACCCTGTGCCGGAAAAATCACCGCCGAGGAGTACCAGGAGAACGTGCGCCGCATCATTGAAATCTTAAAGGGTAACAGCAACCTCATCATCAAGCAGTTGCAATCGGAGATGATGGCTTGCGCCGAACGGTGGGAGTTTGAGAAAGCGCAGGAAATCAAACAAAAAATTGAGATTTTGACCCAATTCCGAGGCAAATCGGTGGTGGTCAATCCCGAACTCACGCAGTTGGATGTTTTCTCTATGGTGGAAGATGACCAAAGCGCCTACGTCAACTTTATGCGGGTGATGGAAGGCGCTGTTATACAATCCTATACGATAGAAATCGCCCGCAAGTCCGACACCTCCAAGGAGGAGTTGCTGCTTCTGGGGATGGCGGAGATGCGGAGCCGTTTCGGGGAACTTTACCCGAATGTGCTTGTGCCTTTCTTGCCCGAAATGGAGGCGGAGGGACACTCGTTTGCCGTACCGCAGCGCGGTGACAAAAAGAAACTGCTGGACCTCTCGCTCAAAAACGCCTTCAACTTCATGACGGAAAAGAACCGCCGCCGCGACCTCGTGAGTCCGGAACGGCGCGGGCAGCGCGTGCTGGCGCAGTTGCAAAAGGAGCTGGAGCTGGAGAAGCTGCCGAACGTCATCGAGTGTTTCGACAATTCCAACTTCCAGGGCGACTACGCCGTGGCCGCGATGGTGCAGTTTGTCAACGCCAAGCCCAACAAGAGTGCCTATCGCCATTTCAACATCAAGACCGTGGAAGGCCCCGACGACTATGCCTCGATGAAGGAGGTGGTGCGCCGCCGCTACACCCGCTTGTTGGAAGAGGAAAAACCGTTGCCCGACCTCATCATCACCGACGGCGGACTGGGGCAGATGGAGGTGGTGCGGCAGGTGGTCGTTGACGAACTGAAAACCGACATCCCGATCGCGGGTTTGGCCAAGGACGACCGTCACCGCACTAACGAACTATTATACGGCTTTCCGCCGAAAAAGGTCGGCATCAAGATTAATTCGGAGCTTTTCCGGCTGCTTACCAATATTCAGGACGAGGTACACCGTTTCGCCATCACGCACCATCGCAAGAAGTTCACCAAGGGGTTCGTCCATTCCGAACTGGATGACATCAAGGGGGTGGGAAAGGCCACGAAAGAGAAGCTGTTGAAGCACTTCAAGAGTGTGAAGCGGATTGCGGCGGCCTCGGAGGAGGAGATTGCCGCCGTCATCGGGCCGGCGAAGGCGAAGGTGGTGGCGCAGGGACTGAAAAGCAAGGAAAAGTAGTAGCTCGCGGGCAGCAACCTGATCAGGAAATCTTTTGATATTAGTCCAAAGGAATTTCCGGGTGCGGCACCGACAGCGGCATGCCCGGCTGCGAGAGGTAGAACATGTAGAGGATGATGGGCTTGGTGCCGCGGTTCTCACCGTGGTGGACGGTGCCCACCATTTCAACGACGGCCTCCCCCTCGTTCACCACCTTCTCGGTGCCGTCCTCGCTGACGATGGTCAGTTCGCCCTGCACCAATATGCCGTGGTTCATCACAGGGTGGTGGTGCCAGGCCAGCTTCTGCCCAGCGGGAATTTCGTACTTTATGGCTAACAGCTCAGGCCGTCCCTGCAGGTAGTCGGGCAGCTCCCTGCCGTCCCAGCTCTTGGTGGTGCGTATCAGTTCGGTGGTCTTCACCGAAGGTGTGAAATTATCGTTTTTTGCTTGCATATTCAGTTGGTTTATAAATCAATAATCCTGTTGGCTATCTCTTCCGGATGGTCCACCAGCAGCTGTCCGTGATTCATTTTGGGAAAGACATTCACATGAGTATCCGGATGGATTTTGCATAGATGTTCGGCCTGCGGTCTGGCCACAAATGCCTCCTTAGTGCCATACCAATAGTGTATATCTGCACCTTGAATGAATTCCAACTTGTTAGTATAGACGTCTTTATAGCCATCGCGTACGGCTTTTCCTTTTCCGGACGGCCATACCTTCTTGCACTCGTCCAAGAGCACGTCAAAATAGTGAGAGTGAAATACAAACTTCCAGAACCCTGTCCAGTGATAGCATGTCCAAACATTGAAACTCTGGTAGTATCGCAGAGGATTCACCATCCATTTGGGCAACGGCAGCAACGGTGCGGCGTCCATGATGGCATGGTCAATGACAATCTCATTCCGTTCCATCATTCTTGACAGAATCTTCCCGCCTAAGGAAAGTCCGTAGGCAACATCCAAGTGGCCATTCAAATTTTGCTGGACGTATTGAATCACCTGAACGGCTTGGTCATCGACAGAGGTAAACTGCGACGCTTGGCCAAGCAGGAATCCGTCGATGCCAACGGCAATAATGTAGTATTTGTCTTTCAGCAATCCTATCAGCGGCAGGAATATCTCGTGGGATACTCCCAGCCCTGGGATCAGTAGCAAGCTTTGGTTTTCTATATTTCCGTAGGTGTTGAATGTCATAAAACGGCGATAATATCAGAAAACATCATATTCATTCGCATATAACCCTGCATCGATGGGGCATGGAATGAGGCTGATATTCGAGTTTCTTTGTTTTTCATGTTGGCAAAAGTACAAAAAAAGCCGCAACGAACCGAAGGTGACGTTCAAAGCAATCACACAGTAGTCCATTACCCCTCTGATGACGTGAAAAGACCTAATATTCACATCGTAATTTGATTGGAATATCATTCCAAATTAGTCATAGACAATAATTTCGTCACATCGTCCGTTTATTTTTAAACGCTTTCGCCTATGGGAAAACGAGTTATACTTTTTATCTTACTTTTTATAAGCACCTGTACAGCCATTGCCCAACAGTTTGTCATTATAGACACCGTCTATGCCAATATAGATCGCTGTTTCTTATATGCCGATGGAGAGTTCTGGTTC
>JAEEQA010000131.1 GCA_016285085.1 Bacteroidales bacterium | reverse complement strand
GGTTTTCTACCGCATCACGAACGCCAATGTCCACGACACCAAGTTCATGGACTGTATCACATACGAACCGCTTGCCTGTTATGTCTTCGACAAGGGTTATTTCGACCTTGCGGGAACTTTTCGAGCACTTTCGGGAAGAGATACTCGACAACGCCCAACTGGAAATTCCTTTTTAACATTTTATAATAGACACTAGTGAATTTTTATAATTATTCTTATGATATTTGCACGGGTGTTGATAACTTTTTTTCAGAAGAAGATCTGTCATAGTTTTTGATGTATAGTTCATCCCTTTTGATGACAGCGAACATTCGGCCTACCAATTTAGCCCTGATGACGTTCAACACGCATAAAGGATGTTTTCCTTCAGCGATACGTCTGTCGTAGTATTCCTTGTAATCGCCTGATTTCATATGTGTTGCGGCACATACGGCAGCCATATGCAGCAAGGCCTTGATCTGTTTGTTGGCCCGCTGAGACACTTTGGCTTTCGAGTAGATGCTCTTGCCTGATGTGTAAGTGAAGGGGGCCAGTCCCGCATAACAGTTGAACTGCCGTGCGTTGTCGAATCGGGTGAAAGCGTCGGTGACGACCACCATGGCGACTGCGATGCGCTGCCCGATGCCGTCAACAGACTTCAGGAGTTCCACCTGGTGGGAGAGTGATTCGCTGTCAGACACCAGCTTGTCGATTTTTTCGTCTATGAAGTCAAGCTGCTTCTGCAGTTCCTTGACGATGCTCTTCCACATCTTGCTCTGCATGGCGTAGTCCTCTTTGTCCATAAACCTCTTTTGGTCAGTGAGCTGGGCCTCATATTTTTTCCGGTCACTCAAAACCAGCTCCCTGTCGGTCATCAGTATCTTGATGGAGGCCAGTTCCTTGGGCGGCATGTGGTAGGCCACCGCCTTGTCCTGATGGCGGAACGCGTATTCGGCGATACGGCGTGCATCGACCGAGTCGCTTTTCCCTCTGACCAGTCCGAAAGAGTTCTTGATGCGGCTCGGATCTTCCATCCACAAAAAGGCTTCCTCCTCGTGGCAAACGACCGCCAGTGGATAGATGTATCTCCCTGTGAACTCGGCGCATAACAACACCTCGTCCATGCGAAATTTCAGTGACTTCCTCATCCTGCTGAACCATTTGCGCAGGCTTGCCACAGTGTTTTCAATCTCGTCTTCATGAACGATGTTCATCTCTTCCAGCAGGCACACATTTAATTTTTCCTTGCTGATGTCGATTCCTACAATAATTTTTCTCATATTTGCAAACTTTTTTTTGAGGGACTTTGGACGTCGGCTCTTTGTCCACAAACCTTAATGCTTCGAGGCAAAATCTTATCCGGGCCTTTGAGCCAACAGATGCCGGGCGGTCAAAAAAGTTACGCGGGTCTTTCCCATTTGCAGCGTTTGTGAACCGCCCGGATCCATTGTCCTCTTGTTTATATTATTTGTGATAGTAGTCCGCAAAGATAAAATTTACAAGGGATATGGGAGGTGGCCGACGGTGGCCGTTTCGAGCAGATTGCGCTTTCCGCTACGCTCCAAGCGCAATCTGCTCGACTTGAGTCGATTAGAGCGTGTTGTAACTTGTTGTCTCCCTTTCTTTTTCTTTCCATTTTTAAGTCAGTTTGATGTATCCTTTTTTTTGTTTATTTTTGCGGCTGCAAATCTAAGGTTTGCAGCTCATAAAATATATAGGATATGAAACACCTTATGTTAATCGTAAATAATTGTAAAACAGTGTTTTCAATACGAATCAGTATTGCTTTTTGCCTCACGGTATTGTTCGCGAGTGCTTATGCGCAAACCCCCGCGAAATACTGGGTGGCGTTCACCGACAAGAACGGCACCCCCTACTCCACCGCCAAGCCCGAAGCTTTCCTCTCGCCACGTGCCATCGAGCTGCGCAAAGCGCACGGCATCGCCATCGACGAACGCGACCTGCCCGTGAACCCCGACTACGTGCGACAGGTGCTCGCCCTCGACACCGCCGCACGCTGCTTCACCACCTCCAAATGGCTGAACGGCATGACCGTCTATGCCATGCGCGATGACATGAAGGAGGCCATCGAGAAACTGCCCTTCGTGGATTCCGTGCAGCGCACCATCACCATGAAAGAGCCCGAACCGCCCATAGAACCCGCCTACGTTTTCCCTGAAAACAACGCCAAACCGACATTCTCCTATCAGTCTGACATTCAAAAGAATAACGACTTCGATTACGGCAAAGCCGCGTCTCAGGTGCGCGTGAACAACGTGCACTGGCTGC
>JAEEQA010000009.1 GCA_016285085.1 Bacteroidales bacterium | reverse complement strand
GGTGATGTGGGTGGGGGGGGGGGGGGGGGGGGGGGGGGGGGGGGGGGGGGGGGGGGGGGGGGGGGGGGGGGGGGGTTGGGGGGGTAGGGGTTAGGAGTTAGGAGTTAGAAGGTAGAAGTTAGAAGGTAGAAGGTAAAAGGTTTTACATTATGAACCCCGTAGGGGTGACGGATTGTAGGCGGGTATGAAATGTCCGCTTCCGCGGGTATATATTGCCCGTGTTGGTATAGTATTACACATTGGTCACGGCCCAGTCAATGGGTGTTTGACCCGTTTGTAGCAGCAGTTGGTTCGTTTGCGAGAAATGGCGGCAGCCGAAGAAGCCGCGGTAGGCCGACAGCGGCGACGGGTGCGGGGCGGTAAGGATGAAGTGCTTGGAGCCGTCTATCAGCTGCGCCTTCGCCTGCGCGTACGAGCCCCACAGCAGGAAGACGATGCCGCTCCGTTTTTCCGAAAGCCGCGAAATGGCGGCGTCGGTGAAGGTTTCCCAACCGTGCCGCTGGTGCGAACCCGCCTGATGCGCCCGCACCGTCAGCGTGGCGTTCAACAGCAGCACCCCCTGACGCGCCCAACCCTCCAAGTTGCCCGTGGGCGGCACCGGCACCCCGAGGTCCGACTGCAACTCCTGGAAGATGTTCATCAGCGACGGCGGAAACTTCGTGCCCGGCATCACCGAGAAACACAATCCGTGCGCCTGCCCCGGCTCGTGGTACGGATCCTGCCCGAGAATCACCACCTTCACCTTGTCGAACGGTGTAAGATTGAACGCATTGAAAATCAGCGGTCCCGGAGGATAAACCGGAAACTGTCGCTTCTCCGCAAGCAAAAACTGCTTCAAATCCTCAAAGTACGGCGATGCAAACTGGTCCGCTAATTCACGTTTCCAAGATTCTTCAATGACAGGATTTACCATAATAGGGTATAGGGTATAGGGATTAGGGTATAGTAGAGACGCGATTCATCGCGTCTCTATGGTCAATTTTTAATTTTCCGTTTTCAATTCACCATTTTCCGGTCTCACATGTTTGTACCGGAAGAAAATGGCAAACAGAATCGCGACCACGAGGGCGTAACCCGCGAAGATGTACCATGTGGAAGTCCAGCCCGGAATTTGGGCGACAGGGTCGGAATTGCTGTAAACGAGACGATTAACCACGAACTGCGCTCCTAGCGTTCCAATGGTGGCGCCGAAGCCGTTGGTCATCATCATGAACACACCCTGCGCACTGGAACGAATCTCGGGACTCGTCTCCTGATCCACAAAGAGAGAGCCACTGATGTTGAAAAAGTCGAACGCCACGCCATAGACAATCATCGAAAGGATGAAAAGCCATACGCCGTTGCCCGGGTTGCCGACAGCGAAAAAGCCGAAACGGAACACCCATGCAAACATCGCCATCAGCATCACATTCTTGATACCGAAACGGCGCAAGCAGAACGGAATCAGCAGGATACATAGCGTTTCGGAAATCTGAGACAGCGAAATCAGAATGTTGGCATGCTGCACGGCAAACGTGTCGGCATACTCCTTCACGCTGGCAAAAGCGGATATGAAGGCGTTTGCGTAACCGTTGGTGATTTGCAGCGATACACCCAGCAACATCGAGAAAATGAAGAAGATACACATCTTCTTATCCTTGAAAAGGGAGAACGCCCGCAAACCGAACGTATCGACAAACGACTTCTTCTCCACATTCTTGTTTACGGGACAGTTGGGAAGCGTCAAGGCATAAAAACCGAGAACAATACCCCATACCGCACAGACAAAGAACTGGCGGTAATCATGCTGAAAACCGAGCAGATCGACAATCCACATGGAGCAGATGAAACCGATGGTACCGAACACCCGGATGGGCGGGAAAGCCTTCACCGTGTCGTAGCCGCCAGCCGTCAGCGCCGTATAGGAAACCGAATTGTCCAAGGCAATTGTCGGCATGAAAAACGCCACACTCATTGTATAAAACGGAAAAAGCTGCGCAAAGGTCACATGATCGCCGTAGGCCATACCCATATAACCAGTGAGCGCCATAAAACCTGCTGCAAGGAAGTGACAGATACTCAACATTTTCTGTGCCGGAATCCATCGGTCGGCCACGATACCGATCAAGGCTGGCATAAACAGCGACACAATGCCCTGAACCGAATAGAACCATCCGATGTGCATTCCCATGCCCACAGAAGCCAAATAGGAACCCATACTGGTCAAATATGAACCCCACACCGCAAATACGAGGAAGTTCATTACAATAAGTCTGATTTTCAGTTGCATAACAATGGGTTTATAAAGTTTATAAAGTTACAGGTTTATCAAGTAGAGACGCGGTGTACCGCGTCTCAATAATATTCCATATTTCTATTCCACCCTGAAATCCAGCAGTTTCCGGTCTTCCAGCCACCCTTCCAGACGGTCGTTGACGGCGACCTTCCCTACCCCTTTCGGCGTACCGGTGAAGAGGATGTCGCCCTCCTTCAGGGTGAGGAACTGCGACACATGGGCGATGATCCTGTCAATGGGGAACAGCATATCGCCGCTGTTGCCGACTTGCACCGTCGTGCCGTTCAAGTCCAGATGGAAATTCAGGTTATTGATATCTTCAAATGCTTCTTTTTCAATAAATTGACTAATCACCGCAGAACCATCAAAGGCTTTGGCGATTTCCCACGGATTGCCCTGCTCGATGCACTTTTTCTGCAAATCACGTGCCGTGAAGTCGATACCGAGCCCCAATTCATGGTAACAGGTGTGGGCTTCGCACTCCTGGATATTCTTCCCCTCCTTGCCGATGCGCACCAGAATCTCCACCTCGTACTCCACCTGCTGCGAAAAAGCGGGCAGCGGGAAGGGACGGTTGCAGGTAATCACCGAAGTGTCGGGTTTCAGAAAAAAGGTCGGACTTTCCGGCACCTGATGTCCCAGTTCCTTGATATGGGGAAGATAGTTCCGGCCTATACAGATGATTTTCATATCGTTACAGATTAGAAACAGATACCGACCATAAATTCGATGTTGCCAGCAGTGGCACGCATATCTCTTCCTGACAAGAAGTTGGCTTCTGCCTTTTTACCAAAGAAATTGATGAAAGTATGGTCGTAAGTGGCATAGAAATAGACTCGGAAATCGTCCTTGATGACGTACTCCATGCCCAACCCAATGAAGCCGGCCTCACGGAACCAAGCCGTCTCTTTGGTGTACATATATTTATTAGTGGTCACCTTCTCCTCCCCTACCTCGTACTGGTCGGAGGCTTTTGCCGTAAGACGGAAGCTGTGGAGGAAGCCGAACTGCGCCGCCACCACAAACCCCTTCATGCTGGGCGTTTTCAGCTTGATACCGGTCGGCAAAGAGAGATAGATGGCATTGTACTTGCGGATAGTTTCCACAATGCCCACGTTTTCGATGTCATCCACAAAACGGAGCTTGCCGCCGGAGTGGGAAAAGAAGACACCGGTGGTGAAGTAGTAGTTGTTCTTGGTGGTGAAGTTGATGTCGAGCGGGATACCGTAGCGCATGGTATTGACGATGCCGGCGCGGTTGACGGAGTCGGTGCGCGGGTTCAGCCAGCCAGGCCCGATGCCGAACGCGACACCGAGCGTGACACGTTTTCCGAAGTCAGCGTCGTGCGGACGGGGCGGGCGCGGATTACGGGGCGGACGGTCGCGGTAAACGCCCGGCCACTGGTCGCCACTGCCGCCATTATCCGCTATCGGCGAAGCATTCACCGCACCAGCAAACAGCAACAGTGCCATTAAAAAAATCAGTTTTCTCATGCTATAAGAATTGAGCCGCAAAAATAATAATTTTTATTAATCCCTACGCCTCTGCTTTCTCCTTCAGCGAGGCGAAGCCGTTGCCCAGTACCTCGGAAGCCTCCAGCACCGACAGGAAGGCCGCCGGATCGGTCTCGTGCACATAGTGGATCAGCTGCGGGAGCTGCTTGCGGGAAACCGTCGTGTAGATGATTTTCTTGTCGGAATGGTTGTACATACCCTCGCCTTTGATGAAGGTGCCGCCACGCTGCAGCTTCTGGAGGATGCAGTCCTTGATCTCCTCCGGTTTGTCGGAGATGATCATCACAGCCTTGCCCGACTGCCCGCCGGCCACCACCTTGTCGATGATGATGCCTTCAATGTAAATCACCAACCACGAATAGAGCGGAATGGTCCAGTCGTTGAACGCCACGAGCGACAACAGCACGACAGTAGAGTCCACAACAATCACTATCTTTCCCAAAGATATGTGTTTCAGATATTTGGCAATGATCATGGCGATAATATCAGTACCGCCGGAAGTGGCGCGGGTCTTGAAGATGATGCCGAGGCCCAATCCGATGAGCACCGAGCCGAACAGCACCAGAATCACGGTGGCGGCAGGATCGGAAACCAGGGGCTCGTACCCGTAGAAGTACTCAAGAACGGAGATGAAGGCAGGCAGAGCCAGCACGCTCGCCACCGTCTTCGCGCCAAACTTGGGGCCGAGCCACAGCGTGCCAATGAGCAACAGCGGCAAGTCCAGGCACAGACCCGACAAACCGATCGGGAAGTTGAACAGGTGGTGCAGAATGATGGCAATACCGTACACACCGCCGGGCGCCAGCTTCAGCGGGGAGACAAACACCACGTATCCCACCGCCATAATGGCCGTGCCCAGTAAGATCATACAATAGTCTCTAACGAGTTCCTTGACTTTTGCTTTATCCATCTTGACCCTCGTCGGCGAGGTGTTCGAGTTTAGTTCCTTGACTTTTGCTTTATCCATAACTTGTTGGTTTTGCTTGTTTTTGTACCTGTTTTCATCAAAAAAAGGCATTTTTTCAAATGCCTTTTTTATATCAACCGGAAACCTGAAATACTATTTCACGATTTCCTGGAATTTTGATTGGTTCTTGTATTTCTTGAACTCTGCGTCCTTCTTGGCTTTTGCCTTGTAGGAAGCATTGAGTTTCACTGCCTGTGCGAGGTTCTCGTAAACTTTTGCCTCGTTCTTGGTGCGAGCGGCCAGAACAGCGGCGAGGTAGTAGGTTTTGGCATCCTTCTGGGCGATACACTCCAAGGTGTTCTGGGCGGCAGTGTAGTTCTTATCCAGCATCTGGACGAGGGCCATGTTGTAGTCGCAAGTCTTGTTGTTCATCGACTTGGCGGCGCCTGTATAGTCACCGGACTGGATCTGGTTCATGGCGAGGTTGTAGTCCTGGCCGACGGGGTTGGTGGTAGCCTTGGCAGCCTCGGCAAACTTCTGCATGGCCTCGGCTTTCTTTCCCTGCAGGAACAAGCCGACACCCTGGTTGTTGAGGATGATGCCGTTGCTCGGGGAGATGGCGGCAGCCTTGTCAAGGTTCTTCATACCCTCGGTAAGAGCAGCGTTGTCGCCGTTTTCCATATAATTGTGGATTTCAAGGATACCGGCATTGTTGTAAGCGCGCCAGTCACTCTCTTCCTTGTCCATAATCACCTTGTAGATGGCTTCTTTCTTGGTGAGGTCTTTCTCCATGTAAGCGGCATAGAGTTTCTCGTTCACAGAAAGGGTATCGGGGTTGGTGGTCATGAACTTGGCAATCTGCTCATCGTTGAACATATTCTTGTTGCAGACCATAGAAACTTCCACGCGGCGGAGCGGGGGCAGGATGATGTCGGCGATGGTGGGATAGATGTCGGTCATATTGCGGATTTTCTCCTCCTTCATTGCACCGTTGGGCTGCGAGCGCACCACATTGAGAATCTTGCTCTTTTCGGCGATGTTGGAAGCCTGGAGATCTCTTTCGAAACCGCTCCAGTCCTCACCCGGGGAGGTGACGTCGAAAACGATTTCGGGTTTCTTCAAATCTTTGTATTTGATTTTGTTTTCCTTCGCATACTGGCGGAGGTATTTGTCGAACTCGTTGTCGAACCATTTCTTGCCCTGTTCGGCACGTTTCTGGGAAAGACCTCGGTTGAGGCTCTCTTCACCTTCGGGAGAGGCCCAACCGGTGACGACGATCTTGTCGATGACACGGCCCTCTTTCATAAAGGCGGCGAAGTCGGCGACGGCCTTCTTGGCGGCATCTTCCTTGTTGAGTTTGAGGTTCATGTTGAGATCGGCCTTGTTAAGGTCAAAATAGATGATGGCGGTTTGCGTAAGGAATTCTGCTTTGTAGCCATGATCGCCATAGAGGAGCTGTGTGCCGTTGCCGGCCTTTTCGGACAGTTCAGGATTGATGTCCATCAAAGCGGCGGAGTTGCAGATGCCTTCGCAAAGCATCACATCGGGGAAAGTGTGGGATTTTTTCTTCTTCTGGGCGGTGCTGGAAGCCACGAGATTGGCTTCTTCATATCCGTCCTTGAACTCGAAGGAACCGGTGGCGGAGAAGTTGCCGCCCTGCTTGTAATTGATGACCGTTCCTTTGGCCTTGGCCTTCTGACCCTGAAGTTCAATCGGGGCGAGGGCGATGCGCTGGCCGTTGTACTCGATGGTGGGCGTCACCGTCATCGTGGCTTTCTTCTTCATATATTTCGGAGGAATGGTGCCCTTCACTTGATACGCCACCTGACCGCCTCTGTTCTCAAGATTTTCGTTGTCCAGCTTGATGCTCACTTCCGGATAACGCGGAACCATTTTTCCAAGGCCGCAGCCCGCCACGAGCAGGCCGACAAAGCATGCCAAAAGAATAACTCTAAAATTTTTCTTCATCATATTTTTTTATTTTAAATTGATTTACAACTATTTATATTACACTTCAAAAAGCAGGCAAAAATACAAATATTTCTTTAAATAAAGAAAAATATTATTGTCGTATTTTTGCACCCCGAATTGAAGCCATTTTAAGACTATGACCGAAAATGACGAAATCATGGAAATGAACTCCGAAGAGAAGGAGGAACTTTACGAGCATTTCCGATTCAAGGTCGATCCGGGCACGGAGCTGCTGCGGATGGACCGATACCTTACCAACCTGATAGCCCATGTGTCGCGGAACCGCATCCAAGAGGCAGCGAAAGCCGGCTGCATCCTCGTGAACGGGCGGCCCGAGAAGTCGAACTACCGCGTACACCCCAACGATGTCATCTCCATCCTGCTGCCCCGCCCGCCCCGCGAGTTCGAGATCATCCCCCAGGACATCCCGCTCGACATCCTGTACGAGGACAACGACCTCATCATCATCAACAAACCCGCCGGCATGGTGGTGCATCCCGCCTTCGGCAACTACGACGGCACCCTCGTCAATGCCCTCGCCTACCACTTCCAGGGACAGAAAGACAAGAACGGCGACGAACTGAAACCGCTGCTCCTGCACCGCATCGACAAGAACACCTCCGGCATCCTGGTCGTGGCCAAGTCGGAAGAGGCGCAGATCAAGCTGGCCGCCAACTTCTTCGACCACACCATCGACCGCAAGTACCGCGCCCTGGTGTGGGGCGACTTCAAGGAGGATGAAGGGACCGTCATCGGGAACGTGGGGCGCGACCCACGCAACCGCCTCGTCATGACCGTCTTTCCCGACGGCGAGCAGGGCAAGCACGCCGTCACCCACTACCGCGTGGTGGAACGGTTCGGCTACGTCACCCTCATCGAGTGCCAGCTCGAAACCGGCCGCACCCACCAGATCCGCGTCCACATGAAATACATCGGGCACCCCCTCTTCAACGACGAGTCCTACGGCGGCGACCAGATTCTGAAAGGCACCACCTTCACCAAGTACAAACAGTTCATCAGCAACTGCTTCAAACTGATGCCCCGCCAGGCCCTCCACGCCAAGTCGCTCGGCTTCACCCACCCCATCACAGGGAAATACATGCTGTTCGACTCGGAAATGCCCGACGACTTCGCCGCCGTGCTCGACAAATGGCGCAACTACGCCAAGCACCGCGAGCTCGACGAAGAAGATTACACCGACGACACCGACATCACCCCAGAATCCATATCATGAAACGAATCACACTCCAAAGAGGAAAAGAGAAATCGCTGCTGCGGTACCACCCGTGGGTCTTCTCCGGCGCCATTGCAAAAAAAGAAAACGGCATCGCCGAAGGCGACATCGTGGAAGTTTACAGCTCCGACAACCAGTATCTTGCAACCGGGCACTACCACAACAGCTCCACCTGTGTCAAGGTGTTCAGCTTCGGGCAGGTGGAACCCGACGAGGAATTCTGGACGGAAAAACTTGCCAACGCCTTCAATTACCGGCGCAGCCTGGGCCTCACCGACAATATCGAAACCACCGCCTTCCGTCTGGTGAACGGCGAAGGCGACTTCCTCCCCGGCCTCATCATCGACTGGTACAACGGCAACATCGTGCTGCAGTTCCATTCTTATGGAATGTACCGATTGCGCGATACCTTCGTGAAGGCATTGCTCACCCTTTTCGGCGAGAAGGTGAAGTCCATATACGACAAAAGTTCGGCCACACTTCCGGAAACCAAAGGTTTTCAACCCGTTGACCAGCTTCTGTACGGCAGTTTCGACGAGGTGCTGGTCCGCGAGAACGGCGTGCCTTTTTACATTGATATAATAAACGGGCAGAAAACCGGCTTCTTTCTCGACCAGCGCGAGAACCGCGCTCTCGTCGGCACCTACTCCGCTGACCGCGACGTGCTCAACCTTTTCTGCTACTCCGGCGGTTTTTCGGCCTACGCCCTGATGAACGGCGCCCGCAGTGTCGATTCGGTCGATATTTCCAAGAAAGCCATCGAACTTACCGAAAAGAACATCGCCGAAATGGGTGCTTCTTTCGTGGAGAAACATCACTCTTTCGCAGAAAACGTGTTCGATTTTCTTGAAAAAGTGCCCGATTACCGCTACGATGTGGTGGTGCTCGATCCGCCCGCCTTCGCCAAGCACCACAAGGTGAAAGACCAGGGAATCAAAGGGTACCGGAACCTTAACCGATTAGCAATGAGGAAGGTGGCTAAAGGAGGATTCCTGTTCACCTTCTCCTGCTCGCAGGCCATCTCCAAAGACGACTTCCAGACCATCGTCTTCTCCGCCGCCGCCATGGAGGGCATTCCCCTCCGTGTGGTGCGCCATCTCGAGGCGGGGGCCGACCACCCCGTCGATATCTTCCACCCCGAAGGAAGCTACCTCAAGGGAATGCTGGTACAATTAGCCGAGTAGCTGCCATGCACATCCGCACCCGAGCCATCGTCCTGAACAAGACCAAGTACGCCGACAGCAGCCTGATCGCGCGCCTCTTCACGCGGGAGGCAGGGGTGCAAAGCTTCATCTTGAAGAGCGCATTTTCAAAAAAAAACAAAGGGAAGCTGGCTTTGCTGGAAAACCTCTCGCTGGTGGAACTCACTTTCGACGGCCACCACGACGGCATCAAGTACCTGAATGACATCGCCTTGTACCATCCCTACTCGCTCATTCCGTTCGATATGGTGCGGCGGACCCTTTTCATCTTCTACAACGAAATCCTGTACAAGACCCTGACGGACTACTCGACCGATCCCGAGCTTTATGATTTTGTGGAGGAGGCCCTGCTGGAGCTGGACCGCGAGGAGGTCAGGCTTGCCGACATCCACCTCCGTTTCCTGATCAACTTTTCAAAAATTTTGGGTTTTGCGCCGAAAGACAACTTTTCCGACCAGAATTGTCATTTTTTTATTGAAGAATCTGCGTTTATCCACGACCATTTCGACTACCCCGACTATCTTTCGCGGGAGGCTTCGGCCTATCTTTCCGACCTGATGCACGAAGATGTCCCGCAGTTGCCACCCAAAGAAATACGTAACGAATTGTTATACGGTATGATACGGTATTTTGAAAAACATAACGAGCAGATTCATCATATTGATTCGGTGCCGATTCTTGCTGCGCTTTTGGCAAAATAAAAATTGCATTTTTTATGCAAAACATTGAAAAAAAAACGTATTTTTGCACCCAAATAAATTTATTATTAACTAAAACCATATTATTATGAAAAAAGTTTTATCCTTTGTTGCAGTTTTATTCGCAGTCGTTGCTGTGAATGCACAAGTTCTTTATGAAAACTTTGACAATGGTATGCCGTCCAATTGGAGCACCCTCGATGTCAACCAAACCGGCTATCCGTGGGAGGCAGTGTCACAGAGCCTTACAAATGTTTCTGATTGTCCCTACACTGCTGACCAATTCAGCTATGGCGAAACTGGCGACTGCATGGTTTCATGGTCCTACTATCCCTCAGCTTATACTTCCAGCGGTTTCCAAGGAACTTCCTTGGATCAGAACAACTATTTAATCTCTCCCGCCTTCACACCTGTAGCAGGTTCCACCCTTTCTTTCTACTGCATGAGTTTCAATGGAACACAATATCCGGATGCTATCATGGTTAAATTGTCCACCGGTGGTACCTCTGAAGGCGACTTCTCCACCACTCTTATGCCTTTAACCACCGTTTCTTGGAGTGAATGGACAGAACAGACCGTTGATCTCAGCGCCTATGCTGGACAAAACGTCAGAATCGCTTTTGTCCATCAATCCAATGATATGTTCGGTTTGCTGCTGGATGAAGTAACCGTTACTGGTGGTCAAACCGGTATTGCTGAAAACAACAACAGCATTTCCATCTACCCGAACCCCGCTACTTCCGTTCTGAATGTGGAAGCTGAAGGTTTCAGCACCATCGAAATGGTGAACGTGCTCGGTCAGGTGGTTTACAGCGCCAACGCTACCAGCAACATGCAGATCAACGTCAGCAACCTCGACAACGGCGTTTACTTCGTCCGTCTGAACGGTGCCAACGGTACTGCCACTCAGAAATTCATCAAGAAATAGTCAATTTCTTCTGATACGGGAAAAGGGAGGTTTTCAGCCTCCCTTTTTTTTGCCTATATATAAAAAAATGTGTATTTTTGCGCGTTCTTTTTGAAGTATTAACCAAACCCTATAATTATGAAAAAGATTTTCTTCCTGATCTTTGCGATTTTGGCTTGCACTTTCCTTGCAAACGCGCAAACCATCACGGATAACTTTGAAAGCTACGACGCTTTCACCGTGAACCCGACCGGCACATGGACCTACTACGACGGCGACGGCGGGACAACCTACAACTACAGCAGTGTCACGGTGCCCAACCTCCCCTACGTGGGAAGCTGCATCGTGATGAACCCGTCACAGACCGACCCCGACATCACCGACTCGCAATCCGCCCACGGAGGCAGTCAGTTCCTCGCCATCTACAACGCGGTCCCTGCAACCATTACCAGCGGCACTACCACCAACGATTGGGTCATTTCGCCCGAAATCCCCTTCACCAATGGCGGGACACTCACCTTCTGGGCACGGGAACTCACCGACCAGTACGGTTCCGAAGTGATGAGGATTCTCTACTCCTCCACCAACAACGACCCCAGCAGCTTTATAGAACTTCAGACGGTGAATGTCAGCACCACGACGTGGGCACAATACAGCTATTCCATCCCTTCCGGCGCAAAGTATGTGGCATTCAACTGCATTTCCAACGATATTTTCGCTTTGTTCATCGATGATGTCACCATCAGCTTTTCCACTCCCGACCCCATCATCATGGCCGACCCGACCGCAGTTGATTTCGGTGAAATCAACATACCTGCCACGCCCACCCGCAGCGTGAACGTCACCGGCTACAACCTCACCGAGAACCTCACGACCACCGTTAGCGCACCCTTCACGGTTTCCGCCGACGGCACCAATTTCAGTTCCAGTGTCACCATCATCCCCAGCGGCGGCACCCTGTATGTGCGCTACGAACCCACCACACAAGGCGCACACTACGGCACCCTGACCCTTACCAGCGGAACCACTACGCAAACCGTTCCCCTTACGGGCGCATCCGTTGACTGCAGCGTGGTTCATAACATCACCTACACCTGCGAGTTCAACACCGGCTCCGCCGAGCTGAACTGCTGGCAGATCGTGGACGCCAACTCCGACGGCTACCCGTTCATCTTCGCGATCGATGCGGTCGTTTACAGCTACAACACGAATGGAACGACGGCGGCCAACGACTGGCTGATTTCTCCAGAGATCACCCTCGGCTCCAATGCCCGCGCCTCTTTCAACTATAAAGTCGGCCATTGGGACGCAGACAACAACTATGCAATCATCCCCGAGCGGTTCGGTGTGTACGTCATCCCGGAAGGCGGCACCTACGCCAACGCCATACAGGTTCTTGCCCCCCACGATGCCTACGACACGGTGTGGACTTTGCAAAACGTCGATATCGCCGCCTACAGCAACCAGACCGTCCGCATCGCCATCCATATCACCTCCCCCGCGGACATGTTCCGCCTCTGGCTCGATCACTTCGTGGTTGACGGCGATGAACCGCCCACACTGACTTCCGACGTGGCCGGCCTCGAGTTCGACCGAATCCGTGTCGGTACCACACAGGAGATGATTGCCGTACTTACCAGCACGAACCTGAACGAACCCATCACCGTCACGACGACGGCTCCGTTCAAGGTCTCCACCGATGGCATCAACTTCGCCACCACCACCACTTTCCCCGCCAATCCCGCAACTCTTGTCGAGGACACCCTCTATGTCCAGTTCGCCCCTGAAGCAGAAGGAAACTACACGGGAACCGCAACTGCCACCACTTCCACCCTCTCCGTCAACATCACCCTGAAAGGCGATGCCTTCGACTGCGACACCGTGACGGAGTTCACCTTCACCGAGGATTTTGAAACCAGTTCCGCCACCATCGGCTGCTGGGATGTGGACGACGCGAACCTTGACGGCATCACCTTCACCTTCGAGGACGGCGCCGCACAGTATGCCGGCAACGGCGTTCCCGCCGACGACTGGCTGTTCTCTCCCGTGATGGAGTTGACGGGCAATCAGATGCTGACATTCAGCTACCGGAACCAAACTCCCGGCACCACAGAAACCTTGGTAGTAGTAGCCACCAACGGCGGCATCGCCATTCCACTCTCTGATGAACTGGAAACCAGCACCAACACTTACGAAAACATTACGATTGACTTAAGAAGTTTGAATGGAACCTACCGGCTTGCCATCCACTGCATCTCCGGCGGCGCTTCCGTGCTGTACATCGACAACTTTGTGGTCAGCGAGGCCGATGAACCGGAGCTGACAGCGAGCCCGGCCAGCATGGAATTCACAACCAACACCATCGGACAACCCACCGAGGCGCAAACCGCTGTTGTGACCAGTATGTTCCTGATGGAGGATATTTCCGTTTCTGTCGCAGCCCCCTTTGAAATCTCCATTGACGGCAACACCTACGGCAATGAGGCGACAATCGCTGTTGATGATATCGCTACCAATGACATCCTGTATGTCCGCTACAATCCCACAGAGGAAGGCACCCACAGCGGCACGGTCAATCTGGTCAGCGGCACATACACTGCGACCATCACCCTGAACGGAACGGCTGAAACCGTCGGCATCAGTGAAAACGAAGGACGTTCGTTCAGCATCTACCCGAACCCTGCCAGCACCATTCTGAATGTAGTCGCCGACGGGTACGACAACCTCCAGATCGTCAATGCATTCGGGCAGACGGTTTACACCACCGACATTACTGGACATCTGAAGATTGATGTCAGCGACCTCAGCAACGGGGTCTATTTCATCCGTCTGAACAATGCCGAAGGCACCACCACTCAGAAGTTCATCAAAAGATAATCCATTTCTTCTGATACAAGAAAAGGGAGGTCGAAAGATCTCCCTTTTCTTTTCCCATTCCGCCAGCAGGGATGCCGGAATGTTTGAGACATTTCATGAAACGACAATGATTTATTTCTTCCGGACCGGCTCGCAGGTGAGACCGATGCCCAATTTCTTGAAAATCTTGCGGTCCACCTCGTTCAGCATCGTCGTGCTGTGTACCTGGCAACCCTTCAGCTGCGGCAGGGTAGCGAGAGCCTTGCGGCAATTCTCGTCGTGAAGGCTCAACATGGAGAGGGCGACGAGAACCTCATCGGTATGCAGGCGCGGATTGTTGCCGTGCAGCAGCGACACCTTCATCCTCTGGATCGGCTCAATCATCTCCTGCGGAATCAGCTTGACATCATGGTCAATGTTGGCCAGGTACTTGGTGGCGTTCAGCAGCAACGCGGCGCTTTGTCCGAGGAGCGAACTGGTTTTGGCCGTGATGATTGTGCCGTCGGCCAGTTCAATGGCGGACGAGTTCAGTTCCGACTGCTCCTTTTTGAGGCGGGCAGCGCCGACCACGCGGCGATCTTCCGGTTCAATCTTGGCCATCTTCATCAGCAGGGAGATTTTGCTCACCTCGCGCTCAGCGGATTTTCCTTCCACCACGTTACAGAGGGTGGTGAAATAGCGACGGATGATTTCGTCACGGGAGGCCTGACAGCACACCTCATCGTCACAGATGCAAAAGCCCGCCATGTTCACTCCCATATCCGTAGGCGACTTGTAAGGATTTTCACCATAAATTCCTTCAAATATGGCGTTTAAGACAGGGAAGATTTCAATGTCACGGTTGTAGTTGACTGCGGTCTCACCATACGCATCCAAATGGAACGGGTCAATCATGTTGACATCGTTGAGGTCGGCGGTGGCCGCTTCGTAAGCCATATTGACCGGGTGCTTGAGGGGGATGCTCCAGATGGGGAAGGTCTCGAACTTGGCATAACCAGCTCTCACGCCGTGCTTGTTCTCCTGGTACAACTGGCTGAGGCACACGGCCATCTTGCCGCTTCCGGGACCGGGGGCGGTGACTACTACCAGCGGGCGCGAAGTTACCACATAATCGTTCCGACCAAAGCCGTCCTCCGAGTCAATCAGGTTCACATTATTGGGATAGTCAACAATGTTATAGAGATAATACACCTTGAGGCCGAGGCGTTCCAAGCGTTCGCGATATGCCTTGGCGCTGGCCTGTCCATTGAACTTGGTGATGACCACCGACTGACAGAGAAGGCCACGCTGGGTAAAGATATCCTGAAGGCGCAGGACATCCTCGTCGTAGGTGATGCCGAGGTCGCCCCGGATCTTGCTTTTTTCAATATCGACCGCGCTGATGGCAATGATGATTTCGGCATCGTCTTTCAGCTGCATCAGCATCCGAAGCTTGCTATCCGGCTGGAAACCGGGAAGGACACGGCTGGCATGGTAGTCGTCATACAGCTTGCCGCCAAATTCCATGTACAATTTGTCCCCAAACTGTGAAATTCTCTGTTTGATGTGTTCCGATTGGATTTTCAGATACTTTTCATTGTCAAACCCGATTTTTTCCATACACAATAAAGGTTTAAGTCAACAACAAAGTAATTGACAACTGGTTCATTCTCAAATAAATATACAAGAAGGACCGATTTTCAATCGGGAAGCGAAAATACAAAAAAATTCGAATGACTCACCCCTGCGGGAATAATTTGTCGTAAAAAACATCCAACCTACCTCACCACAATGTCGCTGATCACGACCTCTGCGAAGCCTTCGTTCAGCTGCGCCAGCAGTTCCGAGCGGCGGTTGGTGAGTTCGAACCGAAGGGCGGAAAGGAAAAGCAGACAGCAGGATTTATAGCACAGCAGCCACCTTTCTGATGTGCTTCAATATATCCAATATTGAAGCATCCTTCCTCGCCGTCTGTAAATTATATTTCATTTGAAGATACATCAAAGAGTCGGCCGGCACATCCAAAGCAGCCTCAAACATCAGAGCCGTTTTCGCCGTCAGTGGGCGGCGGGCATTAAGAATTTCGTTGACTACTGAATAGGTTAGACCCATACTATCAGCTAACTGACGTTGGGTGATGCCACGTTCCTCAATTTCATCTTTCAATACCTCTCCTGGATGCGTAGGGTATGCTCCATAACCTAAATTTCCCATATTGTTCCTTCTTATTTATAATGATTTGACAATTCTACAATATTGCAAATGGTAATATTATCTTTTGCAGATGACTCAAACTCAATACGATACTGGTCATTAACTCGTACTGATTCCAAGCCATCCTTATCGCCTACTAATTTTTCGTAGCGAAGTGACCTGTAGCGAAATAAATCCGTCACTTTCCCCACTGAATCCAAAATATTTACCACGCGAACATATCTCCGCACAATATGAGGCTGATAACGGTGCTGCTTGTCCTTAGCCTCTCCATCATAAAACAATTCGCGAAGATAATCCTTCTCAAACATTATTTCCATATCATTCTTTCGGGTGCAAAAATAATACTTTTTTTTGAAAAGTTCGCAAAAATTGCGAATACCATCAAATACCTTATAAAAGAATAATGCGAGGAATTTTCCTACCTAACCACAATGTCGCTGATCACGGCCTCTGCGAAGCCTTCGTTCAGCTGCGCCAGCAGTTCCGAGCGGCGGTTGGTGAGTTCAAAACGAAGGGCGGCATTGTCGCAACTGACGAACAGTACACCGTTCACCACCCGCACCTTCTGGATGTAGGAGCGGAAGTTTTCGGGCAGCAGTTCCGGGAAACGCGCCACTGCGGTCTGCTCGTTGAAAGCAGCCTCCTTGTGGTTCTTCTTCAGGAACTCCTCCAAAAGGGAGGACAACGGCACGTCGGTCATAATACGGTGATTTTCCTGCAACATAACGTAGTTTTCCAAAAGTTAGTACAACAAAAACAAAATCTTCTTTCCGCATCAGAAGTGGAAGATCACCTGCGCCTTCAACTCACTCTTGGTGCGCCCGTCAATCTGCGACGGCCCCGAGCTAATGACGGCACGGTCATCGTAATAGGTCTGTGAGAACCGCAGCTGGATGTCGAAAAAGGCATAGCCGTAGCTCGCCGTCAAATAGTAGCGTACTCCTTTGCCGTAGTAGCTGTTGACGGTGAACGTATAGAGCAGGTCGCTTTCGTAGGCGTACAGCCGTTCGTCGTAGCTGTCGGTCTGGAAGAAGGCGACCCGCGCCTTCACCGCGAAGTCCCACTTCTCGACCTTGACCGCCACGTCTTGAAACAGCAAGAGTCCGTTCCGGGCGTTGGCCGAAGCTGCCGCATTCACGGCATAGTCCGCTTCCGTCTTCAGCTGCAGCCAGCCCGTCGGAGAACACTCCACGGCACATCGGAACCGGTGTTTCCGGACGGATGTCACCGACTGATAGTAGTCGGTAAGCCGTACGTTCTGCTCCCGCTGGGCGAATCGGTACTTCAGGTTCAGTGACAGGTACTTGGAGGCACTGACGGAGAAAACCGCACCGAAGTCGAACCCTCCCGACGGACTGTCCACGCGGTAGCGAAGCCACGGGAAACGGTAGTAGTCGGCGAAGAGGTTGAGGGCGGTGCGGCGACCCGTCACGAAGTCGGCAGCGACGTAGGCACCCCACTCGTTGCTGCCGCCGCCCGCCCCGAACCCAGAGCCTTGCAGGGCGATGTAGGAACGGTCGTAATAGCGGAACAGCACCGACAGTTTGCTGCGCGGGTCGGGGTCGAAGATGGCGCCCTGCAAGACGGCAAGCCCCGGCCTGCCGCCGCACACACTCACCGCCGCCTCCCCGAACAGGATGGTCTTGTGGAGAATCACCTTGTAGTCAGCGGAGACGTTGCACACCGACTTGCCAGAAAAACCGTACTTCCGGCAGGGTTCGGAAGCCGGCGACACCGCCGTCACGAACTGCGTGTTCGTCACGGTGACGCCCGCCTCAAAAATACGCCGCTTCAGTTGGAAGTGGGCACCATAGATACGATTTCGCGCCGTGCCCTTTGTCGCTACCTCCGAGGCGGTGCGGTGATAACCCGTCGGGGACAAGGAACCGGCGAACCACTCCGTTCCCTCCTCGTCCACCGACACCTTGCCGTCGAAGAACCGGTGGGAGTAGAAGATCGTGCCGGTATAGTAAGCGTTGCCCAACACCACCGCCGCGCCCCGAAGGAAGTCGCCCTCGTTCATCGGAGCGGTGGCACGCAGCAACTGCGGGAAGCGACGGACCTGCGCCGCTCCCCCACCCCGGCTCCCCATCGACCGACCGCCCATCACCAAACCCTGTCCAAAACTGAGGGTGTAGTCGCCTATCACACAGTTTTTTAAGACACCAATATTCTTCACATTCACGAAAAAAGAGTAGTGGTCAAAGCCCTGTTTCTGGCCGCCTCGGAAGAACGCCTCCCCTGCATCCTTCTCTCCGGCCAACGCCAAAGCAAAATGCTCTCCCGACTGAAACGAGTACTTGAACGAAAGGTGCTGGGGACTGCCGAGGTAACCGTTTCGATAGGCGGTGTCATACCCCGCCTGCCGTTCCAGCACCTGCCCGTACCGCAACAATAGGGTACTCTTTGACCTACGGAAGAAATCGGCAAAAGGTTTCCGTCCCTTTCGGGCAGGCAGCACCTCCACCCTATCCCAAATCCGCTCCACATCGGCACGGGAAAAGCCCTCCACCGCCGCCAATTCATATACTGTCACCAACTCCCCATACATTTCTATATATAGCTGCAACTGATAGTACTGATAGTCGGAAAGTCCCAGCAAAGTGTAGGCCACCTCCGCCGGCATATCGTTCAAGTTAATCTTCCGGTTCTGATATTGAAGCAACTGTTCCACCTCATCGGAAAAATCGGCCGCATCCTCCACCTCCACCATGCGCTCCTCCAGCGATTCCAGCATCAGGTCTTCCACCGCGGGCACGACGGAATCCTGCTGCGCCGAGGCAGCCCATGAGAAAAACATCAAACATCCGACTATCAAAAGTTTCTTCATTTCACATCCATTGAAACAATCCATTAAAACAATATAGTAACCTCCGCCCGAGGGATGAACCCCAGCGGGTACAGATAACGGCACGACACGCCGAACAGGAACCGCTTATACAGCAAGTCGATACGAACATCGCCCGACGGATCGGGAAGACGGGCCATCGCCGTAAGCAGCAGACATTTCACCCGATACTTCACACCGGCAGAAAAGGCAAAGCGTGTCTTCAACTCCCAGTCGGCCATGGCAAGCAACAATACGTTGTTGCCAATCCGGTAGTTAAAGTCCCAGTGTAGCTTCACGGGAAGAGGCACCTTCCCCACGACCCCATATTTCAGCCGGGCCGGATTATAGACGGCAAAACCGATGCCACAGTTCGGGCCCGCCCGCGCATAGAGGGAGACATCGAAGGTGAAGGAGTGTATCGGGCTACATTCCGCCGCGTGCGACATCAGGTAATAGGCACGAAGTCCCACCGCAACATGTTTGCCGAAGCTGCGGGAAAAGCCCGCCGCCAACGACATTTCGCCGTAGAACCGATAGCCTGAATACGTCGCGGAAACCGCAAAAGCGTTCTGCCCGTATCGGAAAACTGCGTCCAGTTCTTCCGACATCAGCTCCCTCAAACAAAAACGGTTCTCAAATCCCGCATGCAGGTACGACGGACCCACAAACGCATTTGCCGCCATATTTTCCGCCGCAGACATCCTCAAGCCGTCATCGATTAACGAATATTTAATAGATGATACAGCAAGCGGGACTGTGTCACTAAAAGCGTTTACAATCCTTATAAAACAAAAGAAAAACAACAATAATCTTGCTGCGTATTTGCGAAACATATTGGTTAATTTTAACTCCGCAAAGATACTATAACAGAAGTACGAATTTCAAGTATTGTTGATAACTTTTTTAATTTTCCCTATTTCTCTGATTTAAAGAGGTTATTGAAAAATTTAGCGTACCTTTGCCGCGCAAATTTGAAAACATGAAACAAATTGTTATCACATTTTTAGGAACATTGTCGCTCCTTTTCGGAGTTTTTTCGGCCTCGGCGCAGGAAAGCATCTACTATTATAAAATTGACGAGGAAATTGCCAAGCCGGCCCTCCGCAAGACCCAGTTGGCATTAAAGGAGGCCACCGAAGGAAAGTGTGACTACATATTGTTGGAAATGAATACATTTGGTGGAGAATTACATTCTGCCGATGAAATCCGGACATTGCTGTTGGAGGCCCCCATGCCCGTTTTTGTTTTCATCAACAACAACGCGGCCTCGGCGGGGGCGCTGATTTCCATCGCGTGCGACAGCATCTATATGGCACCCGGTGCCTCCATCGGGGCGGCCTCCGTGGTGAACCAGTCAGGCGAGATCATGCCCGACAAGTACCAATCGTACATGCGGTCGCTGATGCGGGCCACGGCGGAAAAGAACGGCCGCAACCCCCAAATCGCCGAAGCGATGGTCGATCCTGACACCTATGTGGAAGGCATTTCCGAAAAAGGCAAAGTGTTGACGTTCACATCGAAAGAGGCAATGGAACACGGCTTTTGCGAAGGCGAAGCCGACAGTCGTGAAGCCGTTATCCATGCCGCCGGCATCTCCGATTACAACATCACCGAACAGAACCTCAGCTGGATTGAGAAAGTCATCAACTTCCTGGTCAGCCCCGTGGTCAGCAGCATCCTGATCATGATGATGGTCGGGGGTATCTACTTTGAGTTGCAGTCGCCCGGACTGGGACTTCCCATCATCATTGCCGCCATCGGAGCGCTGCTGTTTTTTGCGCCCCATTACCTGCAAGGGTTGGCCGACCACTGGGAAATCCTGCTGTTCATCGGCGGTCTGGCGCTGCTCATCCTTGAAATATTCGTCATTCCCGGCTTCGGTGTGGCGGGCATCAGCGGCATCGTTTTGATGGTCACCGCCCTTGTCTTTGCCATGATTTTCAACATCGGCTTCGATTTCCATTTCGCGCCGAAGGGAGCAGTTGTCGGCGGCTTCTTCAACGTGCTTTCGGCACTCATCATCGGTTTCTTTATCTCGTTGTGGCTCAGTAAGAAAGTATTTCTGATGAAAACAAAATACGGGGTTCTGGCCTTGGATACGGAGCTGAAAGAGACGGAAGGTTTCTCGTCGGTGGACACCCACTTATCCGAACTTGTCGGCAAGGAGGGCACCGCGCTGACCTTCATGCGCCCGGCGGGAAAAGTGGAAATTGACGGGGGAATCTACGACGCCGTCACCGACATGGGCGTGGTGGAACAGGGCACAACCGTACGGGTGGTGCGCTTTGAGAACGCGCAGTTGGTGGTGGAAAAGGCGGAATTGTGATTGTTGTAGAGACGTTTCATGAAACGTCTCTACAGGATTGATTATTTGTGCTTCTTCATTGCACTGGACTTGCTGTACTGAGGATGGCCGCCGTTGCCGAGGTTGGAACGGTTGCGCATCTTTTTGTACTTGCGGGTGACGCCGTCATCCTTCAACGCGTCATTGGCCGTGGCGTAACGCGGGTTGGCCCCACGCCGCGGGATGAAATCAAACTGATAGCTTACGCCGATCATCGTGTTCCATACTCCTTCAAATGAAGGCTTTGGCGATGCGTATGCGTCCAGATAGTCGTTAGCGACCCATGTGATGCCGGTTTCAAAGAAAACACGCAGTTCGGGGATCGGGCGAAAGCCGACACCGAGCGCCACCGGCAGCGCAAAGGCACAACGATAACCCGCCGCCTTGATGGCCGTGCCATCGTCCGCACACTTTGCCGTCGGGAAACAATTCACCACATCATTCGTGGCCGTATTACGAAGCGTGGAGCGGAAAGCGTAAATACCCACGCCAATTTTCGGATACAGAGACCAATTAGTACTAAGATTCGCCATCGAAAGGACATCCAACGAATTGGAAATCACCACCTCCGTATTCCACGAAGTGCGAAAAGTAAGATTCTCGTATTTGTTCGTTCCCGACACACGCCCGAATTTGAAATCCAAAGCAAGCGTCCAGAACGGAGTCATCCTTTTGCCGAAATAACCTCCCGCCACAAAATGACGGTCCTTATAGAAGGAGCGTTGGAACGGTGTGGCAGGAAAAATCTTGTTGGTATTATCATTTACATCGCCGTAAAAGGAGTTCACGCCAAAGGACAAGCCACCTTCCCACGATTCATAATCGTTGTAGAAATAATAGTTATCTTCTTGAGAATCGGCCGTATAGGAAAGGGTGAACAACAAAAAAACAACGGCGACTCTGCGAATAGTTTTGAACATCATCAGAATCCATTAAAGGTTAGAAAAATGGTCGGCAAAAGTAATAAAAATCCAATAATCACGAGGGCCAAAATGAACGGAAAAATAAATTTCGCCCATTTGGCATACGGAATCCGCGCAATGCCCAAAGCGCCAATGAGAACGCCTGAGGTGGGCGTAATCATATTGGTGAAACCGTCGCCGAACTGGAAGGCCAGCACATTCACCTGACGAGAGACGCCGACCAGGTCGGAGAACTCCGCCATCATCGGGATGGTGAGGGCGGCTTTGGCCGAACCCGACGGAATAATCAGGTTCAGCAGGTTCTGTATCACATACATTCCTCCCACAGCACCCACCTTGCCGCTGTCGGCCACCAACTGCGAAGCACTATATAATATTGTATCGATGATTTTTCCTTCCTGCAAGACAATGATGATGCCGCCCGCCATGCCCACTACCAGCGCCGCGGTCATGATGTCTTTGCAGCCCTCCAAAAACTGGCGGATAATCTGGTCGAAGGAAGTGCCGAAGGCGAAGCCCGCCGCCAAGCCCATGGCGAGGAACAGCCCGGCAATCTCGCCCACATACCAGCCGTAGCCGAGCACGCCCACCACCAAAATTACGATGGTGAGGAAGAGCAGCATCAGGATGGAACCATGGACGGAACGCCAGGTGGCATACGCACCCAACGCTATGTAAATGAAGGCAATGACGGGAAACAGCACCAGTTGGTGTGTACCGCCGCCGACCGTAATTTCCGTCTGAGGGAAACGCACCGCCAAGTAAACCAGCAGCAGCGACACGAGGCCGAAGACCACCCATGCAGCCACTCCCGATTTCTGGGTCTGTTGGTCGGTGGACTGCACCGAAGCGTTGCGCCAGTAGGCATCTTCCTCGTACATGAACGAGCGTTGGGGGTTGTGTTTCACCCGCGCCGCATAGATGAGCGTGAAGGTGATGGCGATGACGGTCAGCAGAATCCAGCAGAAAAAGCGGTACTCCATGCCGGAGAAGGGCTGAAGGCCCGACAGTCCCTGCGCGATGCCGATGGTGAAGGGGTTGAACAGGGCGCCGGCAAACCCGACGTGGGCCGCCACATAGCACATCAGCAGGCCCGTCACCGAGTCGTAGCCCATGGAAACGGCCAGCGGCACGAAGATAACGACGAAAGCAAGGGTTTCCTCACTCATTCCAAAGATGGCGCCAAAAGAGCTGAACAACAACATTATCAGTATGATAACAAGGTTGTTCACTCCGATTTTTTGAAAGAATCGCCTCTTTTGCAACCGGTTGGTGAAGTTCAGAAACGAGTAGATGCCTACATTCACGGCATTGGTGGTGTTCAAAATCCAGAAGGCGCCGCCGATCATCAAGATGAAGACGATGATGTTGGCACTCTTCTTGAAACCCTCGTAAAAGGCGGTGAAAACCTGCCACGTCTGCGGCTGGCTGTCCACAGCATGGTATGAGTCAGCGACGACCACGTCCTTGGTGGAGCCGTCCACCGTAACGGTCTGCCGCTCGAACTCACCGCCCGGCACGAACCATGTTAGGGCGGCGCAAGCAACCACGATAGCAAAAACAATGGTGAAGGTATGGGGAATCTTGAACTTTGAAGCCATAAGCATTCGGAATTGAAACAGGCCGCAAAGGTACAACTAAATTTTCAAACAAATTGTCGTACAGTTTGTCATTGAATCCCCTTTAGGTACCATTCTCTTTTCCGCGGCATCACCTGCGGTGTTCTTCCGTGCCTGCCGCCCGTGCCGCGGACAGACGCACGAGGCTTTCCCGCCCCCCAGATTGCGCTCCACTGACGTTTCGCTTATCTGGGGTTAATAAAATATCACCTCTCCGAGGTGAACTCTTTCCACTTATTGATTGGACGCAATACTATGACGGCTCTACATTGTCCACCTCCTACCTATTACTTATCACCTATCACCTTTTACGGAATCAATCGATTGGCCGCCATAATATGACGGCCCTACATGCTCTCCCCTCCATCTTTTCATCCTTTCATCATATAATCGCATCTTTCAATTTTCATTTTTCAATTTTCAGTTTGATGAACTTGTCGTATCTTTGCGGACTGAAAACCCACCGACTTTTGCGTATGAAACCGCTAACGTTCACATTATTATTCCTCACCGCATTTTGTTTGCTCTCCTGCAAGGATCGTACCCTTCCGCCCGACACCTCCGATTCGGTGCAAGTTTTTCCCAAAACCCGCTATCCCTTTCCCGCAATAAAGGACATCATTGACCATTCCACAGAACTGTCCGAGTTCCCCGACTCCACGTTTTTTGACACCGTTGTCCCCAAACTCATTGAAGACACCAGCCTTATGGCGTTTTTCATACAAAACAGAGAATCTTATTACGACCCGATAGGAAATAGACACTATTGCTGGTCTAAAGAGTACACCTATTGCGACACAGCAAAAATACGGAATAATGTTCCTACAGATGAAATTGCATTGTCTGGTTTTGCAGAATATCTCTGTTTTCCTCCTGGGGTTCTTGAAAAATTTTCAGAAAAAATATACGACTGCGGAAAAATCACCAAAGAGAACATGATTTTTCTGTTCATCAAATACTATGATGTCGAATCTTGCCTGTACTACCTTTTTTCATTTGATAAGAATTATAACTTTTTATCATCTATATGCCTCTATGGCTATCTCGCATTTGATGATGAAAAGTGGTGGAATTCGGGAACTACAAGTGAACATAAAGTGAACGATTCTTTCCTTAACTATTCTTTGACCGATTCGATTTTGACTCTCAATATTGAAGGAAACTATGGCGATTACTATCATTACTATTTTACGATTGACAATGATGGTTTTATTATTTTATATGACATCATTCATACTGAGGAAGACGGAGAAAGCACACATCTAAGGATAAAAAAATAGACGTATTTTTTCCACCTAATCCCCTTTAGGTACCATTCTCTTTTCCGCGGCATCACCTGCGGTGTTCTTCCGTACCTGCCGCCCGTGCCGCGGACTGACACACAAGGCCTCCCCGCCCCCAGATTGCGCTCCACTGACGTTTCGCTTATCTGGGGTTAATAAAATATCACCTCTCCGAGGTGAACTCTTTCCACTTATTGATTGGCTGCCATAATATGACAGCCCTATCTGTTCTCACCTTAACTCCTTCGTTCCTGAACTTCTTAACTCCTTTTCCCTCCTACCTATTACTTATCACCTATCACCTTTTACGAAACCACCGATTAGCCGCCATGCTATGACGGCCCTACATACTCTCCCCTTAACTTCTTCGTTCCTGAACCCTGTCCCCTGAACTACTACCCCGGCCTTCGGCCACCCCTTCTACATAGAAGGGGAATTATTTTCCCTTCATCATTTCATCGCATCTTCCAATTTTCAATTTTCATTTTTCAATTTTCAATTTAACGAACTTGTCGTATCTTTGCCGCCCATTTTGTAAACTGCGATTTTGTGTCTGTAAGAACTTCCCGCTCCAGTAAAATCCACCTCGCCCTCACGGCGGTGTTCGCCACGTGCCTGCTGCTGTCCGTGGGCACGTCCAACGCGCAGTTCTACAACGGTTCGCAGCTCTCCTTTGGCAAAAACCGCGTGCAGTACCAGAAGCAGAACTGGCAGTACTACCGCACCACCCAGTTCGACGTTTACTTCTACCCCACGGGAAAACAACTCGCCGAGTACACGCTGGCGGAAGCGCCCAAAGTGATTGACGAAATCGAGCGGATGTTCAATATCACCGCCACCAAGAAAATCCAGTTCATCGTTTACAACACCCAGTCCGACTTCCGCGAGTCGAACTTCGCCTACGACAACGACAACTTCTACAATCAAGGCGGCATCACCAATATCTATGGAACAAAAATCTACCTCTATTTCGACGGCAACCGCACCCATTTCGACAAGATGATGAAAGCGGGCGTGACGAATCTTTACGCCCATTGGATCATCAACGGAAGCTCTGTGGGGGCCAACATCTCCAGCGACTATTTGCTGGACGTTCCGAATTGGTATTTTTCTGGACTATCCTCCTATCTGGCAGAAAATTGGAGCACCGAAACCGACGCGTATGTCAAGAACGGGATTTTGTCGCAACGGTACGCCGACTTCGACGAGCTGACCCCGGTGGAGGCGACCTACGCCGGCCATTCGTTCTGGAAGTACATCGCCGACGAGTTCGGAGAGAGCGCCATTCCCGCCATCCTCTACGCCACCCGCTCCTCGCGAAGCCACGAAAGAGGGTTCTACAACGTGACCGGAAGGCCTTTCAAACAGCTTTTAATCGATTGGTACAGACATTATTATGTTCTTTATAAAAAAGACATAAAACGGGAGAAGCCCGAAGACGACGGCCTCCTCGCCCGTGCCAAACGGAGCCGCGACTACAAGCAGTTCCGCCTCTCGCCCGACGGCAAGAGCTATGCCTACGTCACCAACGAAGCCGGCAAGGTCATCATCTGGCTCAAGACCGAGGACGACCAAAAGCCGCGCCGCATCTTCAGCCGCTACCAGAAAACCGAGGACAATCCCGACCTCACCTATCCCCTGCTCGCCTGGCACCCCAACGGCGACGTGCTCGGCTTCACCCTTGAAGACGCCGGACGCTGCTACTACTACCCCTACAAAGTGAGCGAGCGGAAACACGACAAACGGCTGCTCATCGACGTCGAAAAAATCACCGACTTCTCCTTCTCCACCGACGGGAAACTCATCGTCTTTTCCGGTTTCCTGAAGGGGCAGTCCGACATCTTCGTCTATAGCCTCCGCGCCCGCTCGTTCCAGAACATCACCAACGACTTTTACGACGACTACGCACCGAGGTTCTTCAGCGGGAACCGGCAGATTGTCTTCGCCTCGAACCGTCCCGACAACCGCCTGCACCCGAAGGAGGACTTCCGCACACTGAACCCGCAGAAGAAGTACGATCTGTACATGTACAACTATGCGGACAAGGACACGACGCTGCTGCGGGTCACCTACACGCCCGACGCCAACGAGTCGGACCCGCGCGAAATCGACGGAAGAACCCTCACCTACCTCAGCGACGCCAACGGCATCAACAACCGCTACACCGCCCGCTTCGACAGTGCCATCAGCACCATCGACACCGCCATCCACTATGCCTATTACGCACAAAGCCAGCCCAATACCGACTACGCCTACAGCATTTTCGAGCAGGACTACAATCCCAGGACGGGCGAAGTGGCGGAAATCATCTTGCGGAAGGGGGCCAAGCGTTTGCATATCAAGCCTTTCCAACCGGAGACAACCGTAGCGGCTCCGGCGGAAGCATCCTACGTGGAGAAGATGCGGCAGTTGCAGGCCCGGAAGGACAGCATCGCGGCGGCGAACCGCGCCCGTTACGGAAACAGCACGGGGCCGCGGCACCGTTTCCGCCAGCTGCGGCAAAGCGACCTGCTGCGTGCCGCCGCGCCGAACGCAGAATCCGACGACAGCCCGGTCTCAACCGACACCGCCGCCCCGGAACACTACGCCGCCCGCAACTACTACACCCAGTTCACCATCAACAAACTGATTACGCAGGCCGACTTCAGCTTCCTGAACACCACCTACCAGCAGTTCACCGGCGGCACCTCGCCCGTCTATCTCAACACCGGCATCAACGCCCTCGTGATGGTCGGCATTAACGACCTGTTCGAGGACTACCGCATCACCGGCGGCTTCCGGCTCTCCTTCGACCTCAAAAGCAACGAGGTGATGGTCAGCTATGAAGACCTGCACCGCCGGCTCGACCACCAAGTGGTATTTTATCGGCAAAGCATCAAGGATGTCATCGACTATTACTACTACAAACAGTATTCCAACAGCATCTTCTACATCATCAAGTACCCGTTCAACAAGCTGAACAGCCTGCGCCTGACATTGACGGGGCGGTACGAAAAGTTCGTGATGGCGGGCCTGAACGACTATTCGCTGGCGGCGGCGGACGAGCGGCACTTCTGGGGCGCAATCAAGTTGGAGTATGTTTTTGACTCCTCCAAAGAGCTGTACACCAACCTGTGGCGGGGCAGCAAGGTCAAGGTCTTCGGTGAATACCAGCACCGCATCGACCGCGACAACATGCACCTTTTCGTGGTGGGGTTCGATGCCCGCAAGTCGGTGAAAATCTATCGCAACATGACGTGGGCGACCCGCATCGCCGCCAGCACCAACTTCGGGACCAGCCGTCTGGTTTACTACATGGGCGGGGTGGACAACTGGATTTTTGCCAAGTTCAACAGCGACATCTGGGTGGATTTGAGCAAGAACTACGCCTACCAGACGTTGGCGACGAACATGCGCGGCTTTCAGCAGAACATCCGGAATGGCACATCCTTCATCGTGCTTAGCACAGAGTTACGGATTCCCTTCGTGCAGTTGATTGCCCGCCGGCAGCTGGCAAACCAGTTCTTCAACTCACTGCAGTTGGTGGCTTTCGGCGACGTGGGGACGGCATGGACAGGCCTCACGCCCTATTCGGATGACAACTGCCTCTATACAAGATGGATAACTTCCGGCGACATCACCGCGATGGTGAAGCGGCAGGTGGAACCTTTTGTCGGCGGCTTCGGACTCGGTCTGCGGGCCAAACTTTTCGGCTATTTCCTGCGGCTTGACTATGCGTGGGGGGTGGAGGATTACAAAATCAAGGAAAAAAGGGGGAGGCTGCACTTCTCCATCGGCCTTGATTTCTGATTGAAACATCTCTTAATCAGGATTTTTCAAAAAATAATCAGACACAATCCAATATTCGCAAGATTTTTGTATTTTTGCCCGCTTAATTTGCAATTAGTAATTTAAATCATAGTTATATGAAAAAGACCTTTTTACTTGCACTCTTGTGCTGCCTGTTCTCCCTCGGATTTGCAGGCAACATCGTTTCCGTTAACGATGCGAGAACCGTTTCCGTGAACTTCATCAAGGCCGTATATCCCGAGATGAACGTGAGCGCTTCCGACATCGTTCTCAAACACACGGAGCTGGACGAGAACGGGGATCCCGTCTATTATCAGTTCGCCATCGGGGAACAGGGCTTCATCCTTGTTTCCGCCAATGACGCGGTGGAACCGGTCCTGGCCTATTCCGTCACCAACAATTTCGACAGGAACGTTCCCAACTACATGGTGAACTCCTACCGCGATGAAATCATCGCCTCCAAGAACATCGTGAATGCCCAGGCTCTCAAGGCTTGGAACAAGTTACTGAATGCGAACCAAACCAGAGAGGTGATCGGTCAATTCATTTCCGACGAAGTGAAACCTCTTGTCACCTCGAAATGGAACCAGGGCAAATACTTCAACTACCTTTGCCCCGCGCAGCCGGATGCCACCCAGTATCAGGCCAACCTTGACTGCGACAACCATGTACCGGTAGGTTGTGTGGCCACAGCAATGACCCAAGTGATGTTCTATTACCGTTATCCGGAATATGGCACCGGTGGCATCGGCTACCAGCCCATCCACTACGAACTTGACGCGGACAACAATCCCACCGATACCATCACCTATCCGTGGCAGGTTCAGAATTTCAACACCTTGCATGAATTTGATGCCATGCCCAACACCCTCAGCTTCTACACAGGTGAGGTTTCCAAATTGATGTGGCACGCCGGCATCTCCGTCCATATGGAATACGGTCCGAGCGGCTCCTCTGCCCAGTCCGCCAACGCTCTCACCTCCCTGAAAGATTATTGGAAATACAACCGCAGCGCCCAAATGTACGACCGTAGCGAATTCTCCAATGCAAAATGGGCCGACACACTCAAGAAGGAGCTGGCAGCTTTACGCCCCATTTACTATTCCGGTGCTGACAGCGACGGCGGCCACGCTTTCGTCCTTGACGGCTATCAGGTTGTAAACGACGTCAACCGTACCACCCACTATGGTGACACCATCGAGAACATCGACCGCATCGACACCATCACTACCTATGAATATGACATCGACACGCTGATCCTTTCCACCAACATCGATTCCGTGGCACATATTCTCGACATTGACACCGCTCTCAACGACACCACCTACTATTTCACCTACGACACTACCTACACCTATGGCTACGACACCACCCAAATCTACACCTTCGTCAACTACGACACCACTTATTATTACACCCATACCGACAGTCTGACCACCTACACCTACGACACGGCTTACGTCAACACGATGATGCACGTGAACTGGGGCTGGGGTGGATCCAGTGATGGTTACTACGCCCTCAACGGCAGTGGACACATTGGAGGATACACGCGATACGAAGCGGCGATGATCGGGGTCTATCCCGCGAACCAACAGCCCAAAGAGACTTCGGGCGACAAACGGATTTCCGCAACACGAGGCACCATCAGCGACGGTGCAGGCAACCTCTATTACGAACCGGCCACGAACCGCACCTGGACCATTGCTGCCAACGGAGCAACCCGATACACCTTCACGTTCGCACGCCTCGCCACCGAAGCTGACCACGATGTCGTCATTTTCTACAAGAACGGCAATTTGGACAACGAGGAAAGACGCGTTTCCGGCACCACTGCCCCCGGAACATTCACCATCGACGCCGACAGCGTGACCATCCGCTTCATCTCTGATGACAATGAAGTCGTTGACAGAGGCTTTGTCCTTGAATACAGCGCTACAACCGGCGAAGCCTACTGCAGTGACGAGTACGTTACCCTCAGCGGCAGCGGCACCATCTCCGACAAGGGATCCAGCGAAGTTTCCTCCGATGAGATGTATATCGCAGACAAGATCTGCAAATGGAAAATCGACAACAGCAACACGACTTTCTTCTCCTATCCGAAAATCGACCTCGGTATGGGCGACTATGTGGACATCTATGAATATCAAGGTCTCCAAAGATACGAGCTCCTGAAACGCATCGATATGTACAACTGGCCGGAAGAAGACGTGTTCGTAGCCCATTCCAGCAGAATCAGAATCCACTTCATGACCGATAACTACATCGAAGGAACCGGTTTCGAGCTCACCTATCAGATTGTCACTGATGTGAAAGAAAACGGAATCAGCGACCTGAGCATCTTCCCGAACCCCGCCAGCAGCACCATGAACGTCCTGCTGACCGCTGAAGAGGCCGGACAGCTCACTTTCCGCATTTCCGATATGACCGGACGCACCCTCTCCACCGAAAGCGTCGAGAACCTCGGTGGCGAAATGCTGCACACTATCAATGTCAGCAACCTCTCCAAGGGCCTCTACCTCCTCAGCATCGAGGGCAAGCAGGGCTCCAGCGTCCACAAATTCATCGTGGAATAATCCTTTCAACCATTATAAAAAAAGAGGTTCTTCCGAACCTCTTTTTTTTTGCCCAACGAAAAAAACGACGATTCAAAAAAAATTGCTATTTTTGCGGCTCGTTTTTTTGAATAAAATTCAATAGTATGAAAATATTCCGTTTTATTCTGATTGCAGTCACTTTGCAACTCGCTTTTAGTTTTTCATCCACGCTAAATGCACAGAAACTCAAGACTGACGACGTTCCCGGCGATGTGAGCCAGTCCTTCACTTCCGAGTATCCCAGCGCAAAAATCTCCTCATGGATACTGGAAGACAACCAATATGTCGCCAACTTCAAGGATGACGGATCCATCGGTAAAGCCTATTTCAAGAATGACGGGACATGGCTCAAAACGACCTACGACATCCCCACCTCCGAAATTCCGCTCAGCATCTCCAAATATGTCACGGAAAACTATCCGAATTATGAAATTTCCGTCTGCAACCTTCGTGAGATGCCCAAGGTGAACACCCACTACTACCTGGAAGTGCGATTCCCGGAAGTGGGCGGCAAAGATGCTCCCTCCATCCTCACATTCGACTACGTCGGCAATCTCACGAAACGTGAGGATCCCGAAGGTTTCACCCTCCGCACAGACACCCCGACCCAGCCCGCCGCCGCCCAGAAACCGGCCAAAGCCGAATCCTCCAAGAACGAGGGCAAGAACGACGCCAGAAATGAGGCCCGGAATGAACCCGTTGCCAGCGAACCGGCCCAGCCGCAGCGTATCGAGGTCGTGAAGAACGACCAGCCCGCCGTCGCCGAAAGACCCGTAAAGGCCGAGAAGGGCAAGGCAGAAAAAGACGAACCCGCCGCAAAGGCCGACAAGCCCAAGAAAGAGAAAAAAGGCAAAGGCGAAGCCGCCGAGCCCTTCGACCCGTGGGCAAAATACGCCATCGCCGAAAACAAGGTTCCCATGACCGTCCAAAAGATGTTCAAAAAGAAAGCCACCAAACCCGAAAACACCCAGTGGTTCCTCGTCGGCGAGACCTACGTCGGCAAATGCGTTGTGCGTGACCTCCCCGTGGAAGTCTATATTTCCAAGAAAGGCGCATGGAAGAAAACCTACTCCTACATGCTCCAGGAGCGCATCACCAGCGCCATGGTCAAGCACATTGAGACCTACTACAAAGGCTACAAGTTCATCAAGGCGTTCAAGGAACTCCGCGCCGACAAGAAGAACAAGGTTTACGTTGAATTCTACGAAAAGAAGAACTACAAGAAGAAACTGCCCACCGGCATCTGGTTCGACGAAAAGACCCGCAAGATGATCCGCACCGTGGATCCCAACTTCGAGGACCCGTTCAACGATCCCGACCTCTTCACCAACACGGAGCCGTCGCAGGAGGACATCCAAGCCGCCATCGACGAGCTCCCCGCCGCCATCAAGTCGTATGTCGCCTCCAACTACCCGCCTTACAAGATCCGTGAGGCCGACACCGAAGAGGATGCCGACCTTGGCGAAATCTACCGCGTGGAAATCACCTCCGGCGGCACCAGCTACATCACCCTCTTCTTCGACAAGAGCGGAAAATTCCTGAAAAAAGAGATGAGCGACGGCAAGAAAACCGTGAAATCCTACGGCGACTACGACGAAATCGAGGTTCCCGAAGTGGTGCTCAACGCCTTCAAAGCCAAATTCCCGCGCGTGGACAACCCCGTCTGGGATGAGGACGAAAACGAGAACTTCGACGTGCAGTTCACCGGCACCAAAGGAAAAGAGATGTGCATCTTCTCACCCGACGGCCGCCTCCTTGAAGACCTCTACTTCCTCGATCCGACCAAAGTGATTCCTGAAATCGAGAGCTATCTCAAATCCACCTACGGGAAGTATGAGTTGGTCAACTACTTCTCCGTCAAGAAGGACAACGAGAACCACTACAAACTGATCATCATCCCGAACAAGAGCAAATACTCCAAATACCTCTGGTTCTCCGCCAAGGGCGAATTTGAACAAGAAGAATAGAGCAGAACTTCATTCAAGAACAACGCGCGTGCCCGCGAGCTTCGGCTTCGACACGCGCTTTTTAATAGATAACGTATGGCTTTCATTGAAATCAAACTGACCTTAGCACAAGCGGAACCGTGGAAGGACGTCTTCACCTCCCTCCTCGCCGATGCGGGCTGCGACAGCTTTATGGAAGGCGAGTTCGAAAACATCCTGCTCGCCTACATCAAAGAGGAACTCTATGATGCCGCAACCATTGACCAACTTCTTCAAAACCACGGCTTCGACACCGATGTAAAATACGACATCAGCCGTATTGAAGAGCAAGACTGGAATGCGGTATGGGAGGCCAGCTACGAGCCGGTGACGATTGCCGGTCGCTGCCACATCCGTGCCCCGTTCCACGAACCCAAGCCCGATGTTGAATACGAAATCATCATCGAACCGAAGATGTCGTTCGGGACGGCGCACCACGAAACCACCTCCCTGATGATTGAATACATTCTGGAAGAGGACTTCAACGGAAAATCGTTGCTCGACATGGGCTCCGGAACAGGCGTTTTGGCCATCCTTGCCCGCAAACGCGGCGCCAGCCCCGTCGTCGCCATCGACAACGACCCGTGGGCCTACGAAAACAACATCGAGAACAATGCCCGCAACGGCATCGACGACATCACCGTGAAGCTGGGAGACGCCAACGCCATCGGCGAGCAGGTCTTCGATGTCATCATCGCCAACATCAACCGGAACATCCTGCTCAACGACATGCACCTTTATGCCAAGTCCATGCACAGCGGCTCCTGCATCTTCTTCAGCGGTTTCTACCAGGGCAACGACCTCAACATCATCAAAGAAAAAGCCGCCAGTCTCGGTCTGGAATTCGTTTCCAACAAGGTGAAAAACGAATGGACCGCAGCGAAATTCATAAAAAACAGGAGTGAGGAATAAGGATTTAGAAATTAGGAATCAGAAATCAGTAGCGACATACGGTAGCGAATCTCAAAGAAGCAACATCCATACCAAACATATTTTATTAAACTCAAAAATTTAATGTTATGAAAAAAATATTGGTTTTATGCATCGCCGCCATTGCAGTGATGACATCGTGCAAAAAAGCGTTCACCGTGAAAGTGGACAACGCCTCCGTAGGCATCGCCAACGAGGTGTTGGTCATTATGGACAAAGATGTCTGGCCCCAGGAAATCCAGGACAGCGTACGCAAACTGCTGAGCGTGCCGCAGCCCTGCCTTAACCAGGATGAGCCGATGTTCGACGTGCTGCTTCTGGACGAGCAGTTTTTCCAAGCCGACAAGCAGCGCCACCACAATATCGTCCGTTTTGAAATCACACAGGACGATTCCGCCACCTGTGACATATCAAAAGGTGTCTATGCCAATCCGCAGATTTATGTCGAAGTGAGGGGAAAGGATATCAACAGCTGCTTCCAAAGTTTTGTGGACCAGCAGATGGAAATCCGCACTGCCTTGTACGAAAATGACATACGGAAAATACAAGCGGCATACGAAACCATCCTCAACGTGGAACTGCAACGCCGCATCAAGGACAAATTCGGAATTCTGCTGACTGTACCCAAAGACTACAGTGTGGCCCGTGAAGGCGACGACTTCCTTTGGATTGCCTACCGCACGGCTGTCAACGACCGCTTCGTTATGATCTACCGCTCCGACAGCACTGTCATCACACGCGAAAGCATGATCAACGACCGCAACAATTTCTGCCGCAAGTTCATTGAAGGCGAGAAAGAGACGGTCCATCCCGTTGTCACCCGACTGGCCGACCTTCCCGACGCGCAACCGATGCAACTCGGCAGCAAAATCGGGATGGAGATGCGCGGCCTTTGGGAAACTGAAAACGACTATATGGGTGGCCCCTTCTACCATTTTTCATACGTGAACGCCCAGAACAAGTGCATCAGCGTGGACGGTTTTGTGTACGCCCCCAATGAGCCAAAGCGCAACTATCTCCGTCAGGTAGAGGCTATTGTAAAATCTGTAAAATAATTTTGCAACATTTCCGATTTTCCTGCGTCTAGCCCCTCTGTGAAACCAATGGATGAGAAAGAACTTGTCGAAAAGTGCCTGGGAAACGACAAGAACGCCCAAAGGCAACTCTACGACACCTACTCATCGCAAATGATGGGGTTGTGCATGAGGTATGCCAATTCGCGAGAAGAGGGAGAAGACATTCTGATAGAGGGGTTTACGAAAATATTCTCCAACCTGCAAAACTTCCGCTTCGACAGCAGCCTCGCCACATGGATGCGACGGATTATGGTGAACGCGGCCATCAGCCATTTCCGGATGCACCACAAGCACCACAACGCGCTGCCGCTCGACGATGCCGAAAACGAACTCCGAAGCACAAACGAACTGCCCTCGGACCACATACAGGAGAAAGAGCTGCTGGCACTCATCCAACGGATGCCCGAAACCTACCGCGTCATCTTCAACCTCGCGGTGGTCGAAGGGTACTCACACCAAGAGATCGGCGAAATGCTCGACATTCAGGAAAGCACCTCGCGATCGCAACTGACAAGGGCCCGCAACTGGTTGAAAGAAAGAATAAAACGGTGATTTTTCACCCATAAAAAAATGAGAGACGAAGAGATTAAACAGTTACTGGAAAATGTGGAAGTGACCCCATCGGCACACTGCTGGGAGGCGATTGAGGGTAACCTCGCCGCCGCTTCAGGTGCAGCGGGCACGGCCGCCACAGCCACAAAAGTTGCAGGTCACGCACTCTCGACGGCGGCCAAAGTCATCATCGGGGCCGTCGGCGCCGCCGCCATCGCCACCACTGCCGTCATCTTGTCGCTCTCCAAATCCGACACCGTTGTTCCGACCCCGGCCCAACAGAATATTGAGAACCGGATTGTCCTGTCCGATTCCGTCCACACGGACGACCTCGTGGCGGAGGTGACGGAAGTCACAGAAGAGCCCCAACCCGCCGGAATCAAGGGTACGCCCGCAACCTCCCGGCCGTCCGAAGCCGCTGCCAACGGAAGTCCCGCCGCAGCCACTGACGACCTTCCGACCTCCTCAGTCCCCGCCCCGAAGGTTGCGGAAACCATAGTGACACCCGCTCCCGCCACCCCGCCCGCTCCGCAAGCCACGGCCTCCACCGCACCTGCGAAGCCTTCCGCAGCAACGTCCACCCCCAAAACAGATCCCAAACCCGCGAAGGAGAACAAACCAGCCCAAACCTCTCCCCTCACCGACCTTTCCGACCCCGTCCTGGAGGAGGCTGAAAACCTCAGCAATATCGACTTCACGCCGCCGGTGACACTCGTCATTCCCAACATCATCACCCCCAACGGCGACGGCTACAACGATGTCTTCATCATCAAAGGAATCGACCAAACCGAGCGCAACCGGCTCATTATCAGGAATAGCAGCGGCACCATCGTGTTCCAGACCGTCAACTACAAGAACGACTGGGGTGCACCGAACCTCCCCGACGGCACCTATTTCTACCAGTTCGTTTACACCCTGCACGGAATTGACGAAACACGCACCGGCACACTGACAATTATGCGGTAAAAAATCGTACCTTTGCCGACTTATTTTTAGCAAATGGAAACCACAACCAATAAGTTCGGCGAAATCGCCAAAAAGGTACTTAAATTCATTCTTTTCTTTGGAATCGGTGCTTTCTTTATCTGGCTGTCAGTCAGAAAATTGTCCCCTGATGATGTGGAGAATCTGAAAGAAAGCGCGGCGCAGGTGACCCGCGGTTCGGCGTGGGTTTTCCTCTTCCTCGCTTTCTTGGTGGCAGCGATTTCCAACTACATCCGCGCGCTCCGGAACCGACAGCTTCTCCAGCCGCTCGGCTACGAAACGCGGACAAGCATGGTTTTCTACTCTGTGATGGTGATGTACCTCGCCAACTACGCATTTCCCCGCCTGGGTGAAGTGCTGCGTTGCACCTTCTTGCAAAGGTATGAGAAAGTCCCCTTCGAGAAGTCTTTGGGAACCGTGGTGACGGAACGGGCGGTGGACCTCATCTGCCTTATCCTCGTGTTTCTCAGTGCGTTCGTCATCAACACGGGGCTGCTTGACGCCATCAAAGTCGGCGATGTCACCCTGCGGGAAGGCATGAGCGCCAAATTCTCCGACATGGTTCACAACTACACGATGTTCATCCTCCTCGGAGCCATCATCGCCTTTATCATTGTGGCAATATTGACAAAAAAATGGTGGTCGAAAATCAACTTTTTCGTCAAAATCAAAAACTTTTTTGTTGGAATCTGGCAAGGGCTTGTATCCATCAAGGACCTGAAGAATCCCGGTTTATTCATTGTTTATACCGTATCCATCTGGATTCTATGGATATTGGAAACCGTGTTCTGTTTCCAGGCCTTTGACTTTCTGGCGGGTATGAGTTTCACCGTAATGTTCACCGTGTTTGCCCTCGGCAATCTTGGCTTCCTCATCGGTCCCGGCGGCATCGGGGCATATCCTCTGATTGTGGCGGCGACACTTGTCCTGTTCGGCGTGGACTACAGCGCGGGACTTGCTGCCGGCTGGATTGGCTGGGGCGTGCAGACCCTGCAAGTGCTCGTGCTCGGCATCTTCTCCATGATCGCGACCTCTTTTGTCAAACGGAAAGAATAACGCAAATGTCCATTATTCAATCAATAGAATCAAAAATCATTACGATTGCGCAGTGGGCGAAGGTTCGCAAAGAGAACCATAATGTCGTTTTTACCAACGGCTGTTTCGACGTGCTGCACCGCGGACACGTCACCTATTTGGCAGCAGCCCGCGACCTCGGCGACTGCCTTGTGGTGGGACTCAACAGCGATGCCTCTGTGAGACGGCTCAAAGGCGAAAGCCGACCCATCAACAACGAAAACGACCGCGCCCTCGTATTAGCTGCACTTTCGTTTATTGACTATATTATTCTTTTTGAAGAAGATACTCCCAAAAATTTGATAGAGCAGGTGAGACCCGACATTCTCGTCAAAGGCGGTGACTACAAAATCGAAGATATCGTCGGTGCCGACTTTGTCCAGAAAAACGGCGGAAAAGTCCTCACCATTCCTTTTGTGGACGGCTATTCTTCCACCAAAATCATCAATGTATTATGAAAAAAGTCGCTTTTCTGCTATTGCTGGCTCTTCTCATTGGCATTCAATTATTTGCACAAAACGGAGGTAGCACCGACAGTGCCAATTTCATCCGGGAGGATTACGAGATTCCCGCAAACAACCTGTACGTTCAGGACTGGAGCGCCGAGTATGTAGTGGGACGCGAATTGCCGCTGCCTTTCGGAAACAACAACGACCTGAAAATCATATTGGTTGACGCAAGCAACACTCCCTTTGCAATGCCGTGCGAGCCGGAAAAGGTGCTGTCGAAATATGGGACGCGCAGCGGCAAAATGCACACGGGCATAGACCTCAAACTGTCGTTGGGGGCACCTGTCCGCTGCTGTTTCGACGGCGTGGTCCGCTTGGTCAAGAACTCGCCGAGTTACGGGAAAGTGGTGGTGGTGCGGCATTACAATGCCCTGGAAACCCTTTACGCCCATCTGGACTCTGTATGTGTCGGGCGGGGCGAAATCGTGAAATCAGGACAGTTGGTCGGCTTGGCGGGACGCACCGGCCGTGCCTCCACGGAGCACCTGCACTTTGAAACACGTTTCCTTTACACCCACTTCGACCCCTCCAAAATGATCGACTTCGACGAGGAGGAACTGATCAGCAACATCCTCGTCCTTACCAAGTCGGATCTTCATATGGAAGAGGAGTACCCGGAGGAGAACGCCGTCACGCCCACTCTCGAACCGGAGAACAAAAAACCGCAGGCCACGACCGAGCCCGCTAAACCAACCGCGCCGGCCAATGGCGACTATCACATTGTGAAACAAGGCGATACTTTATACCGCATCGCCCTCAACAACCACACAACGGTAGAAAAAATATGCCGTTTGAACAACATTGACGAAAACGCAACGCTTCAATTAGGCCAAAAAATAAGAGTACGATAATCATGAAACGCTTCCTTTCCACCCTTTTCATCAGCTTGTGCCTTTCGGCTGCGATTGCCCCACTTTTTGCGCAAAAGCCAGGACATTACAAACTGATTTCCTTCAACATCCGCTACAATGTCGCTTCCGGCGAAGACGGTGAAAACCAGTGGGACAAGCGCAAATCCGCCACCGTCAAGATGCTGAAAGAGGAGAAACCCGACCTGTTCGGGCTGCAGGAGGCGCTGTCCGACCAGCTTCAGTACATAGAGGAGAATTTCCCGCAATACACCCGGATCGGAGTGGGGCGCGACGACGGGAAGAAGGCCGGCGAGTGCATGGCCGTCTTTTTCCGCACCGACCAGTTCGAACTGTTGGAGAACGGAACCCGCTGGCTGAGCGCGACGCCGGAGAAAGTGTCGATGGGATGGGACGCGGCCTGCTTCCGCACAGTGACCTTCGTGCACCTGAAGGACAAATCCAGCGGCCGCGACTTTTGGTACTTCAACACACATTTGGACCATGTGGGGCAGGAAGCGCGGAAGAACTCCGTGCTGCTGCTGTGCCGGCTCATTGACGAAATGGTGCCGAAAGGGACACCGGTACTGCTTGGCGGCGACCTCAACTCCTCCATCGAAAGCCCCATTTTCGCACCGTTCGACCAGAACGGGCTCCAAGCGGCGAGGGAGGTGGCGCCCAAGACCGACCACAAGGATACCTTCAACGGGTTCGGAAACGCGCCGAAACCCTGCATCATCGACCACATTTTCTTCCGGAATGCGACACCGCTGCGGTTCCAGACCCTCACCAAGAACTACGGGAAGCCCTACATATCAGACCATTATCCGATAAAACTGGAATTTGAGATGTAATTTACAGAGGTGTCTTAATTTGAGTTTTCCCTGCGCACATCGTCTCTATTCTCCCGTATAAAAGCAGCAATAGTATTGGACTATGGAATGCTACACTCGGCCTTTTCCCTATTTTTGCATCCCCAATAAATAATCTGATAATGAAAAAGATAATCCTGTTATCCCTATTGCTGGCGGCCATGATGGTGCCTGCAAAGGCCTGCACCAACCTCATCGTCGGCAAGAAAGCCTCGGTGGACGGAAGCGTCATGTGCACCTACAACTGCGACGGCTTCGGCTTTTCCGGCTACCTGTTTTACCTTCCTTCGGGAAAGCACAGTCCGGACGAGAAAATTGCGGTGCACGGCTGGGGACCCACGCACGAAGACCAGTATGTGCGGCAGGTGGATTATACCTACAATGTGGTGGGGCTGATGAACGAGCGGCAGGTGACCATCGTGGAAACCACCTTCGACGGGCGGCTGGAACTGGTCAACAACGACGGCCTGCTCGACTACTTCACGCTGATGCGGCTGGCACTGCAGCGCTCCTCCAATGCCCGCGAGGCCATCCGTTGCATGGTGGAGCTGGTGGAGGAATATGGCTACAACAGCAGCGGCGAGAGCATCACCGTGTGCGACCCCAACGAGGCCTGGATCATGGAGATTGTGGGTAAAGGGCCCGGTCGCAAGGGTGCCGTATGGGTGGCGCTGCGCATTCCCGACGACTGCATATGTGCCCATGCCAACCTCAGCCGCATCCGCCAGTTCCCTTTGGAAAAGAAAGGCAAGTATGCCAGCATCAGCAGCCAGAATCTGAAGCAGATTCATCGGCCCGAGGTGGAGTGTGTGTATGCCGCCGACGTCATCACTTTCGCACGCGAGAAAGGATTTTTCAGCGGCAAGGACGAGGATTTCTCGTTCCGCGACGCCTACTGCCCCATCGACTTTGAGAATGTGCGCTACGCCGATGCCCGCGTGTGGAGCTTCTTCCGGCACCACTGCAGCCCTGAGGTGATGGACCAATACCTCCCCTACCTCAACGGCGACTTCCGCGAATACGACCATCTGCCGTTGTGGATCAAGCCCGACGCGCCGCTCTCCCTGCGCGATTTGCAGCGTGATATGCGCGACCATTTCGAAGGCACGCCGCTCGATATGACCGCCGACATGACCGCCGGACCGTGGGGAATGCCCATCCGGCCGCTGCCGATGCACTTCAAAGACAGCGACAGTCTCGACTACTTCCGCGAGCGCCCCATCGCCACGCAGCAGTCGGGGTTCACCATGACCTGCCAGATGCGCTCGTGGCTGCCCGACGATGTGGGCGGCGTGACGTGGTTCAACTGCGATGATGCCAACATGGTGGCCTACGTGCCGCTCTACTGCTGCATCACGCAGGTTCCCGACCCCTTCCGCCCCGAGAACAACCCGCGCACCGAGTTCAACGACCAGTCGGCATTCTGGATGAACAACTGGGTGGCCAACATGGTCTATCCGCGCTACTCCATGATGATTGGTGACCTGCGGGCGGCGCAGAATGAGCTGGAGGACTACTACTTTGCCGATCAGGACAAGGTTCTGGAGGCAGTCCAAACGATGACGCCCGATGACCGACGCAATTATTTGAACAACAAGAGCATTGAATATGCCAACCGGATGATGCAGCGTTGGGACAAGCTGGCGAAATTCCTGATTGTGCGCTACAACGACCAGGTTGTACGCAAGGTCGGCGAGGATGGCACGCTTCTCCGCTGGGGCTACGACACACCCGGCTACGACCAGCAGTTTATTGACGCCGTCGGCAAATCCACCGGCGACCGCTACCGCTTGCGGGAGGTGATAGAACGGCGGGAGCGGTGATATAGTATAAAACTAAAAATTAAAAAATAATAGATTTATAACTTTAATAAAAATTTTCATATCTTTGCCGCGCAAAACAAACGCGAGCCATGCCAGAAATAAGCAGATTCTATGGGATTATTATTACGATGTATTTCCCCGATCACAATCCACCTCATTTTCATGCTAAGTACAATGAATTTCGTGCTATTATTGAAATTGCCACTGGTAAAACTATGGGAACAATGCCACGTCATGCTTCAAAGATGATAGAAGAATGGAGAAATTCACATAAAGAAGAATTGTTTGACAACTGGAGAAGGATGGAGAATAGCAAGCCTTTGAATACAATTAAACCATTAGAATAATTATGGAAAATATAAATGATATTGTATGGGTTACTGCCGCTGAGGCGCTTGACAATTACCTTTTACGGCTAATTTTCAATAATGGGAAAGTGAAAATATTTGATTGTAAGTCCCTTATTGCAGAAATGCCCGCTTTTCATGCATTGAATGACGAAGCCGTTTTTCGCAACATTTCGTTGGATGGATGGACTGTGACTTGGTTGAACGGCACCATTGACATCGCCCCTGAATACCTTTACGAAAAAGGAGTCGTTGTATATGATGAGTCCACAACAACTCCGGACCTTGTGGCCGAGGACAAAGCGCCCTACAAGGCCGAGAAGTCAAAACCATGAACATTAAAGAGCCAAATAGAAAATAATCTGTAAATTTGTCCCGTTGTATTTAAGAGATTCGCTGTCTCTGTGGAATGGATAAAAGGATTAAAAACAGGAGTTCCCTATAGATTTGACAGATAGCAGTACCCATATATTCCAATACTGTATCTGACCTTATTTGATGAATCATTGAATAGAACCATTACTCTACAAAAATAAAATTGGATTACCCGACATCTCCTTCCCATCCCCCATCACCTTTCCATTTTCCGTTTTCTATTTTCCAATATTCCCATTCCGAATAGAAATATTTTAAAATTATTCCCATTCTAAATGGAAATAATCAATCGTGTAGAGACGCAAAATTTTGCGTCTCTACAACAAAAAAAACGGCGAACCGAAAGGTTCGCCGTTTTTGATTAACCGCAGAATCGGTTAGAGGGTATGATAGGGTTTCAACAGGCCCTTGCCGATCTCCACTGCCTCTTCGTTCTTGGGGATGAGGTGATGGTGACGTTCCGGAAGGGATTTTTCCAAACCCTTGTGCAACATTTCGGGGGTAACCAAAGTTAGAACCGATAATAGAAAACTATTATCAAAAGGGTATGATAGGTGAACTTGATAAGGATTGGCTGCAGGAGTTAGTGAAAGCGGAATACAAGGAAAAAGATTTTGATTTGAACTTGTAACGTTCAACCCTTGGAGATTCCGTTGCCTCCTGTCGTCGGCAACGGAATGGTGGGGGGCGGAATCTTCACCCGCACACCTGACGGCGTGCGTCCGGGTGGGGATGCCCATATCCCCGTGGCAGAATGGATTATACCGACACCGCCCCGAGGTTCGGTCGCGGCAGGGATAGGAGCGGCACGAGCGAAGCGAAGTACAGCGGATAGCCCGACGGCGACCGCAGGGAGCCGGGCCGCCCAAATAAAAATCCGCACCATTTTCGAAAATGTGATTTTTTTAATGATTTTATGGCCGAAAATGTGATTTTTTTAGTATTTTTGCAGCCGAAAATGTGATAGAATAATATGAAACTCCTTGAAAGAAAGATAGATAGATTTCTTGAAGATTGGAAGCAAAATCCCAATAGAAAACCGCTGATTGTGAAAGGCGCCCGGCAAATCGGCAAAACCGAGTCCATCCGTGCCTTCGGACGAGCCCATTACGAATCGGTACTGGAGATGAATTTCGTGCTTCAGAAGAAATTCCGAAATATCTTCAACGATGGCTACGAAGTGGATAATATCATCAAGAATATCAGTATTTTGGAACCGTCGTGGAAGATCATACCCAATAAGACACTGCTGTTTTTTGATGAGCTTCAAAAATGTCCCGATTGCGCCACTTCACTCAAGTCGTTCTGTCAGGACGGCCGTTTCGACGTGATTTGTTCGGGCTCGCTGATGGGCATTTATTATGAGGAGATTGAATCGAATGCGGTGGGATTCAAAGAGGATTACGATATGTTTTCGATGGATTTCGAGGAATTTCTTTGGGCCAAGGGCTATTCCAAGCAGCAGGTGGAGGATCTTTACACGCACATGCTTTCGGTGAAGCCGTTTTCGCAACTGGAGATGGACACCTTTATGAACCTGTTTCGCGATTACATGACGCTGGGAGGGATGCCGGAAGTAGTGAGAATGTACATTGACAATGGTCATTTTGGAGGAATACTGAAGTTGCAACGGCAGCTGTTGAAGGATTACGAGGAAGACATCACCAAATATGCCACGGGCGCTGACAAGGCGAAAGTGCTGGCGGTGTACAACCATATCCCGACTTTTCTCGCCAAGGAGAACAAAAAATACCAAATCACCAAGATTGCCAAAGGCGCACGCAATCGAGAGTATATTGGCGCGGTTGACTGGCTGAAGGAGGCAGGCGTAATCCATGTGTGCTACTGCTTGAACAATGTGGAGCTGCCGTTGAAGGGCAATTACGATGCCGACTGTTACAAGATATATTATCACGACATCGGACTGCTTATTGCATCGCTGGATGAGGAGGCGCAGGATGACCTTCGTGCCAACAAAAATTTTGGCACATACAAGGGCGCCCTCTATGAGAATGTTGTCGGTGAGATGCTACGAAAGTCAGGCTATGAGCAACTCTATTTCTACAAGCATGACAATCCTTCGCTCGAGATGGATTTCTTTGTGAGGGATGCCCACTCAATGGTTCCGGTGGAGGTGAAGGCAAAAGACGGGGCCACCGCCTCGCTGAACAACTTGATCAAATGGGATTCCTATCCTGAAGTCCGTTACGGTATCAAATTCGGCTATAAGAACATCGGTTGGAACGGCAACTTTTACACTTTCCCCTACTTCCTCGCCTTTTTGTTGAAACGGTTTCTGAGAGAGAAGGGGATAGTGCCAGAATGATTATCACCGTATTGCAGGGCTGTCATATTATGGCAGCCCTACAATGGCTGCCCTACAGGGGTACCGTATTTGAGACATAAAACCAAGAACGGCGGACCAAAGGTTCGCCGTTCTTTTTGTCCGCAACCGTCGGAACGATGACATGGAGTGGTGTCACAATGTTAACAATTTGTATATAAACAAGTAGCAACCACATCCCCCCCCTCAAAAAAAACTTGAGCCAACCTGAGCCAACTTGAGCTAACTTGCACCACCGTCCGTAAAAGAGAATCACTTACCTTTGCAACCGAAATTCAGAAACACTACCGGAAATAACCGCACTACCATGAGAACGCTCGCAAATAATAATTCCCGAACTCCCGGCTTACAGCGGTTGGGCAAGAACAACTTCCTCGAGCAAAGCTCCGCGCCGATAGCGGAGCATAAAAAGAAAGGTGCCTCCCGCAGGGGCATCGCAAGTGAGTTTAGCAGACCATTAGCGTTGTCACCTACTACCGGGCACCCGAGGCACGCCGCAACGCTTGCTTGCGGCGGCACAGAAAACTGCGATGCAACAATACCATTTTTTTCATTGCGGAGCGAGCCGAAACGCACGATTATTTATTGTGCGCCCGCGTCAGGTGGAGTTTTGTGTAATTTTAAAAGTCAAATAACAATGAAAAATATATTTAAATCTGGACTCATTTCAACATTAGTAGCAATCCTTGTTTTAGGCTTTATCTTTATAAGCTGCGAGAAAGAACAGATCATAAAAAAGAAAACATCCGATTACACAATCATTGATTTTAAGAGCGACATGAAACACATAGGGGAAATACACAATGAATGTATGGATTTCATTTTAAGCAGACATAAAAACCAAAACAACTACTCACCCGAAAATATAATTGCTAATACCAAACATTATGGAGAAAATTTTATAAAACAAAACTTTGAATCAGATGATATTCCAGATATTGTACATAGTTATACGGGTAACTATATTCGAGATGAAGAAAATAACAACGAATTATGGTTCAAAAAAGATGAGGGAAAATTATCTGATCTACAAAAAAATGTGCTATCTTCAATCAACAATATAATTGACAGTTATGATAATTTGGAAGACATATTGTATAAATTAGATTGTCTGGAAGCCTCCATAATGAAAGAAGGCAATTCCGAGGAACAATATATTGCTATTGTGGCATCTGAAATAGCAATGGCTTCTCTATATTATTGGCATAACAACTGTGATAATTGGCAGTCATTGGCCGAAACAACAGAAAAAGAGAAATGGTTTAATTGGAAAAGTGTAGGCAAAGAAGATGTAAAAGGAGCGGTAGCAGGAGCTTGTGGCGTTGGCGCAGCCGCTGCGGTTGCAGGTCCTCCAGGATGGGCTGCCGGCACCGCTGCCGTAGCAGGAGCATCAATAGGATCTTCGGCTGCTGAAGCAGCTGGACAAATATGGGACAGAGTGTTTGGCAAATAATAAAAATAAATATATGAAAACTAAAACTTTAATCTGGGGATTGCTTTCCTTTGTGGTGGTGTTCGTTACCACCTTGGCATTACGTTTTTTGCTTCCTGCAAATTGGAACTATACAATCAACGTATTGATTACTTCTGTAGTCGTTTCCGTTGCCTTTGCAGCCATAGCATATTTCACAATAAGTAGGGATAAAAAACAAAAGTAAGTATGTGCGACAAGCATCCTTCGGACATGAACAAAACTTCGGCGAAACCTTTTATGAGAACAATCCTCTACTCTCTATTTATGGCAGTGCTTCTGGCCATTTCCCTTATTTTTACAAGATCTTTCGCATGGGTGTTGCTGGTCTGTTTTCTCCCTATGGTTGTTTTCTTTTTTATTGACGACTTGAAAAGAAAACGGAAACATGACACTGTATGATTGTACACCGTCCATTTTTACGCTATCCTAAAATCACACAACATAAAACAAAACGGCGAACCTTGCGGTCCGCCGTTCTTTCATGTCCGTAACCGTCGGAGCGATTACAGGGTGTGGTAGGGTTTCAACAGGCCCTTGCCGATCTCCACTGCCTCTTCGTTCTTGGGGATGAGGTGATGGTGACGTTCCGGCAGGGATTTTTCCAAACCCTTGTGGAGCATTTCGGGGGTGACCAAAGGTTTCACCTTGAGGAAACCGCCGAGGATAATCATGTTGAACAGCTTGGAGATACCCAGTTCGCTGGCCTTGTCGGCAGCGGCCACCTGGTAGATGTTGATATCTTTGCGGGTGGGGTGGTGGGAAATTCCGTTCGGGTCGTAAATCAGCAAACCGCCAGGTTTCACTGCTGACTCGAACTTGTCCATAGACTGCTGGTTGAGGATGATGGCGGTGTCGAACTGGTTGAGGTACGGGGAGCAGATGCGCTCGTCGCTCAGAATCACCGTGACATTGGAGGTACCGCCACGCATTTCCGGGCCGTAGGAGGGAAGCCAGCTGACTTCCTTGTCCTGCATGATGCCGGCGTATGCCAAAATCTTACCCATTGAGAGTACGCCCTGGCCGCCGAAGCCTGCTATAATACTTT
>JAEEQA010000068.1 GCA_016285085.1 Bacteroidales bacterium | reverse complement strand
ATGCCATTTGCCTTTTGCAGCACCTCCGGCACGCGGAAGCCCCACTCCTTCAGGTGTTGGATGCTGTCGTAGTGGGTGTTGTACGGAAGATTCTCGCCCATCACGTAGTAGAGGCGGAAGTCGAGGCCGCGGCGGGCCACCTCGGCGCTCTCCTGCAGCTTCAGGGTTCCGGAGGCGGCGTTGCGGGGATTGGCGAACGGCGGCTCGCCAATGTCCTCCCGCTCTTTGTTCAGCGCCTCGAAGCGGGCGAAGTTCATCAGGATCTCGCCGCGCACCTCGAAGAAGTCGGGATAGCCGGAGCCTTGCAGCCGCAGCGGCACCGACTTGATGGTGCGGACGTTGGCCGTCACGTCGTCGCCTTTCGTGCCGTCGCCGCGGGTCACGGCGCGGGTCATCAGTCCGTTTTCGTACCAGATGCTGATGGCCAGCCCGTCGTATTTCAACTCACAGGCATACTCAATATCCTGATCGACAATGGATTTGATCCGGTTGTCGAACTCCAGAAGTTCCTCTTCCGAATAGGTGTTGCCCAAGGAGAGCATCGGGTAGCGGTGCGCCACGCTTTCGAACTTCTTGGTGACGGTGCCGCCCACCCGCAGCGTCGGGCTGTCGGGCTGCACGAACTGCGGGTACTGCGCCTCCAGCGCCTGCAACTTCTTCAGCAACTGGTCGAATTCGTAGTCGCTGATGACGGGCGCATCCAGCATATAGTATCTATAGGTATGTTGGTTCAGTTCTGCGGTCAGGGCGATGATTTCTTCTTGTGGGGACATATTAGGTTACAGGTTTCAGGTTACAGGTTTATCAGGTTACAGGTTACAGGTTGCAGGTTACAGGTTTATCAAGTTACAGGTTTATCAGGTTACAGGTTTATCAGGTTGCAGGTTTATCAGGTTACAGGTTTATCAGGTTACAGGTTTATCAGGTTACAGGTTTATCAGGTTGCAGGTTTATCAGGTTACAGGTTTATCAGGTTGCAGGTTTATCAGGTTGCAGGTTACAGGTTTATCAGGTTACAGGTTGCAGGTTACAGGTTTATCAGGTTACAGGTTGCAGGTAGGGTGTTATAGTGTCATCGGGGTTGAAAAACAAGACGGCAAAGATACGCAGAATTTTTGAACGAGGGCCGTTACATTTTGCAACGGCTTTTTTCGTAGTTTTGCCACGCCAAGCAGGGAAAAAAATATCCTATGGAGAATCTGAAACATATCAAAGAAATTGAGGACGAATTAAAGGTGTACGAACTGACTTTAGACAATCTGACACCTGAACAACTTAAACAAAGAGACAGTGAGATTGAATGCGTAAAAAAAGGCGGACTTGTTCTGGACGGCATCAGTACGTGTTATCATGAAATCGCATACGCAAAGAGGGGAAAAGAGCATAAACAATAAAAAGTTTATCACGATAGGAAAGCCATAGAAGAAATTCATAAAAAGAACACAAAATGAAAACATTGACAATCCAACAGCCATTTGCTTCGCTTATTTGCTGTGGCATAAAAGACGTTGAAAACAGAAGCTGGCAGACCAAAACGCCTCCCGGTCGCATCCTCATCCACGCTGGAGGCAAGAAAGTCCCCAAGAACTTTGACATTGACGAAGGGCTGGAAGCCAAATCCCTATATGACAACCTCAAGCAATTCGGTATCATCCCGGAATTTGAAGACATGCCGCTCTCTGCGATAATCGGCTATGTGGATGTTACAGGCTTCGCCGCCTCCAGCAAGTCGTTTTGGGCAATCGAGGGAGCTACGCACTGGCTACTCGAAAACGCATACCTTTTCGACACTCCCATTTACAATGTGAAAGGAAAGCTTGGTCTTTTTGACTATGAAATAGACCAAAACGACTTGCCACCCGCACACAAAATAAAAGCTTCACTCCCAGTTCTCACCGATACAAAGCTGACCGTCCACGTCTGCGACAAGGACTGGGAAAAGCTGAAAGACACCCCAACAGAATACACCATCGACGTCAACAACCGATTCATTGCAGACATAATCTGCAAAAAGAACTCAACCAATCCAAAGCCAGTAACCGAGATTGTGTTCGTGCACAACAAGCAAAGGAAGACCTTTGAAGTCAAACAGGCCAAACGAAACAAAGAGTATTCACGCATTGGAAGAGACTTCCAATACAAGAATTTGTACTACATAACATACAATCTCGGTACAAGCTCCAAAAAAGCGGAAAAGCCATATATGCAAGTTGCAGTCAGATGTATCTACTATATGCCTGTTACCCCATCCTGTGATGTCATAAATATGAATGAGAAAACGTGGCATGGCTTCCGTTTGGCCGATACGAAAGAAAGAAAACAAATCGCCCTTGAATTATTAGGAAAGGAATATATGTCCGATAAAATAAAAGAGATTGTGTGGATTCCCCTTAATGGGCAAAATATACTATATATTGCCCCAAACTATGAACCCAAAAAGGAAAAACGTTCCAAGAAATAAGTAATTTTCTTCTTTGGGCGACCGGGCACGCTTTCCGCTCAAATTTCGTCCTAAAGTCCTCATAACCGCTTCAATCGTTGTCGCGGACACCAATAAAAACGCTGCCAAAGCCTACGGCAGCGTTTTTCTTTTGTCCCCCTCCACTACCCGCGTCGGTACTTCGCGCCATTCCGCACGCCGTCAGGCGGGCGGAATCTCCTGCTACTCCGCCATAGGTTCGTCATCAACAAATTCGCGTCATCCGCGTAATTCGCGGCTGTTTCTTTTTCGCGGCAGCACCCGTGGTGTCCTTTTTTCTACTACCCCGGCCTACGGCCACCCCTTCTACATAGAAGGGGAATTATACCTGTCGCCCGTGCCGCGGGCGCCTTCGACAAGCTCAGGCGCCGCGGTGGTTGAGCCTGTCGAAATCACCGCAATCGTAGAGACGCAAAATTTTGCGTCTCTACATATTATGTCGTCTCTATATTTGCAAATTGCGAATTCTTGCTGACGTATTCGGGGACGATCTCCTTCATTTTGCGGACGATGGCGAAGGGGTCGCCGTTTTTGAGGGCGATGAGGTCGTCGATTTCCTTCACCACCTCCTCGTACTGGTAGGTGCGGACCTTGGCGATCATGATTTTCGGATTGGGCGTTTCAATCGTATTCTCCTTGTTGGCAAGCAGTTCCTCATAGAGCTTTTCGCCCGGGCGGAGGCCGGTGAAGGCAATCTGGATGTCTTTTCCGAGGGTGAGGCCCGACAGTTTGATCATCTTGACGGCGAGGTCATAGATGCGAATAGGTTTGCCCATGTCGAAGATGAAGATTTCGCCGCCGTTGCCCATTGCGCCGGCGTTGATGACGAGCTGGCACGCTTCGGGGATGGTCATGAAGTAGCGGGTGATGTCGGGGTGGGTGACGGTGACGGGGCCGCCTTCGGCAATCTGCCGCCGGAAAATCGGAATCACCGAGCCGTTGGTGCCGAGGACGTTACCGAAGCGGGTGGTGATGAATCGGGTGGTATCTTGTTGGAAATTAAGTGATTGTACATATATTTCGGCGATACGCTTGGAAGCGCCCATCACGTTGGTCGGGTTGACGGCCTTGTCGGTGGAGACCATCACGAACTTCTGCACGCCGTACTTGACGGCGAGGTCGGCGAGGCGGCGGGTGCCCTCCACGTTGGTTTTGATGGCGGCGCCCACGTTCTCTTCCATCATCGGCACGTGCTTGTAGGCGGCGGCGTGATAGATGATGGAGGGACGCTCGCGGGCGATGATCTCCTCCATCTTGGCCACATCACGGATGTTCACGATTTCGATGTCAATGTCCTTCAGGCCGTTTGCCGCATAGCATTCGTTGCGAAGGAAGAAGACGGGCGTTTCGGCGTTGTCGATGAGGATGAGGCGCTTGTAGCCGTACTTCATCACCTGCCGCACGATTTCGCTGCCGATGGAGCCGGCCGCGCCGGTAATCAGCACCGTTTTGCCAAAAAGGTCCTTTTCAATCCGTTCGGTGTCCAGCACAATCTGGCCGCGTTCCAGCAGCTCCTCGATTTTCACCTTCTTGATCTGCTTGAAACTCAGCTCGCCGTTGATCCACTTGACCACCGGCGGCACGACGAGCACCTTGGTGCCGTATTGCAGACCAATCTCGGTGATTTCGTTCTTCTTGCCGGCGGGAAGGTTCTGGATGGCGATAATCATAAAGTTGATGCGGTGCTTTGAGAGATAGTCGCCAAGAAGATTATAGTCCAGCACTTCCACGTCTTCGATTTTCTTGCCTATCTTGGCCGGATCGCTGTCGAAGAACGCCAATACATTATATTTACTTTGGGCGTCCTGGTCGAGGGCGCGCTTGGTGGTGAGGCCCGCGGCACCCGCCCCCACGATGACGATGTCGCGCTTGTTCTTGGCGGGATTCACCGTTTCCAAGTACAACATCTTGAAGGTAAGACGGTAGAAGACCATCGCCATCATCGAGATGAAGAATTCCATCACGACCACGGAGTGCGGCACGATGAATTTTTCTGTGATTGCATACGAGATGAGGTTGATGATGACGAAGGTGGCGGAACCCGCGAGGTTGGCAAAAAGGATTCTGAAAACATCCTTCGTGTTCGTATATCGAACGATGGTCTTATACGTTTTAAAAACAAAAAAGAAGAGGATGCGGATGGCGACAATCACCAGTGGCACAACAAGATAGTCGGTCGGGACGAACAGGGCGGGCTGAAGTCCGGTGAAGTCGGAGCGGAGCCACATGGCCAGCAGTCCTGCAAAAAAGACGCAGAGGAGATCTATCAGGAAAATCCACACGCTGGAGACGATGCCCAGCGACTTGATGAAGTTTTTCATATCAAAAAATTGGGCTGCAAAATTACGACTTTCGTTGAAAATTAACTATGGGCGGTTAGCAAATTCACGCAAAAGGGTTTTAGCTATCCTCCAATACGTTGTAAATTTGCAAGTTTAAAAATCTGAAATTATGAACAGCAAAAAACGTTTTCTTATATCGGGTGGCGGCACGGGCGGCCACATTTTCCCTGCCGTAGCCATCGCCAACAAAATCAAGGAGGAGATACCGGATGCCGAGATCCTTTTCATCGGAGCCGACGACAAGATGGAGATGCGCCGTGTGCCCGAAGCCGGTTACAAAATCGAGGGCCTGCACATCTATGGAATGTCCCGCGATTTCTCACTCAAAGGCATTTTGAAAAACTTGAAACTGCCTTTTGTCACGATGCGTGCGCTTAGCCGCGCCAAGCAGATTATCCGGGAGTTCAAGCCCGATGTCGCCATCGGTGTCGGCGGTTTTGCCAGCGGCCCCGCCCTCCAGGCCGCCAATTCCTTGGGCATCCCGACCCTCATCCAGGAGCAGAATTCCTATCCGGGCGTCACCAACAAGATCCTTTCCCGTCAGGTGCGCCGCATCTGCGTGGCCTATGACGGTCTGGAACGCTTCTTCCCAAAAGAGAAAATCGTCAAAACGGGCAACCCCATCCGCAGCCAGATTCTTCAGCTGGAGAAAAAACGCCCCGAATCGTACCAGTTCTTCGGCCTTAGTCCCGAAAAGAAGACGCTGCTGGTGATCGGCGGCAGCCTCGGAGCCAAAAGCATCAACCAGGTGCTGCTTTCCAACATCGGAAAAATCAAGCAGTTGGGCATCCAACTTGTCTGGCAGACGGGCGAGAGTTACTACAAACAGAACGAGATGGCGCTTTCGATGATGCAGACGGACGAAATCAAGATCATGCCGTTCATCCGCAACATGAACGATGCGTATGGCATCGCCGACTTCATCATCTCGCGCGCCGGTGCCTTGGCCATCGCGGAACTGGGCATCGTGGCCGCCCCGACCATCCTCGTGCCGTTCCCGTACGCCGCGGAGGACCACCAGACCAAGAACGCCCTCGCGTTGGTGGACAAAGGCGCCGCCGTCCTCGTCAAGGACAGCGAGGTATCGTTCGCACTGATGCCCGCTTTCATTGAACTGTTCAATGACGAGCGCAAATGCGCCGAAATGGCGGAAGCCATGAAACAGTTCGCCCAACCCGACGCGGTCGCGAAAATCTTCGAGAACATTATGGAGTTGTAGCCTATGGCCATCTATTTTTTGGGAATCGGCGGAATCGGGATGAGTGCCATTGCACGCTATTTCCTGCAATGCGGGGAAAAGGTGTATGGCTACGACCGCACCCCGTCCGCCCTCACGGAGCAGCTTCAGGAAGCCGGTGCCATCCTCCATTTTGAGGAAGACGTCACCCAAATTCCCGATGAGGTGGAGTACGTGGTTTACACGCCCGCCGTGCCGAAGAGTCACAAGGAATACAATTACTTTCAGGAACATAACATTCCCATCCACAAACGCTCGGAAGTGTTGGGGAAACTGACGGACGGACATCCCGCCGTCGCGGTGGCCGGCACGCACGGAAAAACCACCACCACGGCGATGCTGGCCCATTTGCTGGATCCCTACCGCAAAATCACCGCGTTCATTGGGGGCATCGCGAAGAATTTCGACAGCAACATCGTCATCCACAAGGATTTCGACATCGCTGTGGTGGAGGCGGACGAGTTCGACCGCTCCTTCCTCACCCTTCACCCTTCCATTGCCGTCATCACCTCGATGGATGCCGACCATTTGGATGTGTACGGCGACCGGAGCCATCTTATCGAATCCTTCCAGCTTTTTGCCAATCAGGTGAAAGACACCTTGCTGGTTCACGAAAAGGTGGCGGGTTTGGTCCGTCACCCGCACAAGCTGGTTTACGGGGTAGGGGAGGCGTGCGACTACCGTATCGGCGAGGTGGCGATGGAGGCCCGCGCCGCCCGCTTCACCCTCACGGAAAGTAACGGGAACACGCACCGCTTCACCATCGGTGTCTCGGGGATGCACAACGTCACCAATGCCGCCGCAGCGTGCGCTGTCGGGCTGTTGACGGGCCTTTCCGACGAACAGATACATCGGCAGATGGAGACTTTCAGCGGCGTGAAGCGGCGGTTCGACTACCAGATCTGCCGCGACGACCTCGTCTTCATCGACGACTACGCCCACCATCCGGAGGAGATCCGCGCCATCGTCACCGCCGTCAAGCGGCTGTACGCCGACAGGGAGCTCACCGTGGTGTTCCAGCCGCACCTTTATACCCGCACCCGCGACTTCGGGCCGCAGTTCGCCGAGGTGCTCTCCCTCGCCGACCACGTTGTCCTGTTGGACATCTACCCGGCGCGGGAACTGCCCATCGAGGGCATCACGTCGCAGTGGCTGTTGGAGCAGATTTCATCCAAAAGCAAAATATTGGTCAGCAAGGAGATGCTGGTTCCGTACCTTTGCGAAAACCGCCCGCAGGTGCTGCTCACCGTCGGCGCCGGCGACATCGACCGGCTGGTGCCGGGAATCAAGGCGGGATTGGAATAAAATGCAGGGACGTTTCATGAAACGTCTCTACAGAATTTATTGTATCTTTGCGGCCTGTTTCTATGATTGCATGATGTTCGACTACACCTACCATACCATAGCCGGTGAATCGGAAGGCCTTTACAAGGAGAAGGGCAGCAAATTCATTGCCCTTGCTTACCCTGTGAAGACGGAAGAGGATGTGAAACAGCACGTTGCGGAAGTCAAGAAGAAGTACTACGATGCCCGCCACCACTGCTACGCCTACATCCTCGGACCCAACAAGGATGCCTACCGTCTCAACGATGACGGCGAGCCTTCCGGCACCGCCGGACGCCCCATCCACGGACAACTTCTCTCCAAGGACGTGACCGACACGCTCATCATCGTGGTGCGCTACTTCGGCGGCATCAAGCTTGGGGTGAGCGGTCTGCTCAACGCCTACAAGACCGCCGCGAAGGACGCCCTCGACAACAACACCATCGTGGAGAGGTTCGTGGAGGAAAACAACATAGTCCGTTTCCCACCCATTGGCATGAACAAGGTGATGCAGCTGCTGAAACGCGATACGGTGAAAATCACCGGGCAGGCCTACGAAGCCGACTGCATCATCCACTTCACCGTGCAGAAGCGCGACGCCGACAACCTGCTTGATGCCCTCCGCAAAATCGACGGCGCCACCGTCCAAACCGCATAATTCCAAACTGTTACCGATGAACGAAGACTTCCTGAAGACACCGATTGAGTACCTGAAAGGCGTCGGCCCGAAACGGGCGGAGGTGCTTCGTCGCGAGTTCGGAATCTTCACCTACAACGACCTGCTCTATTACTTCCCCTTCCGCCATGTGGACAAATCCACCGTCTATAAAGTTTGCGACATTCAGACCGAAGGCAACTACATGCTGTTCAAGGGCGACATCACGGGCTACCAGATTCTGGGGGAACAGCGCACCAAACGCCTTTCCGCACAGTTCACCGACGGCACCGGCACCATCGAGCTGGTGTGGTTCAACGGCATCAAGTGGATTGAGGATGTGCTGAAACAACGGCACAGCAACGTCACCATCTTCGGAAAACCCACGCTGTTCAACAACCGCTGGAACATCTCGCATCCCGAAATCATCGACCCGACGGCCAAGAACGACACCAACATCCCCGACCACTTCTTCCCGCTGTACAACACTTCCGACAAGGCCAAGAAATCCGGCCTCGACTCCAAAGGCGTGGCCAAGCTGACGGCGGCGCTGCTCATCCAGCACAAGTACAGCATTTTCCCCGAATATCTTCCCAAGGAACTGATTGAAAACCATCATCTTTTATCCTTAAAAGAAGCATTGTTCAATATCCATTTCCCGGAAAATCAGGAGAAACTGGCTGCCGCCACCCTCCGTCTGAAATTTGACGAACTGTTTTATACCCAACTCAAATTATTGAAATTGAAGATATTGACCGAACGGAAATACCGCGGTCATATTTTCTCGCATATCGGACAAAGTTTCAACTACTTCTATCACAACCGTTTGAAATTTGAATTGACGGGTGCGCAGAAACGGGTCATCAAGGAAATATACGCGGACCTCGGCAGCGGCCGCCAGATGAACCGCCTGCTGCAAGGTGACGTCGGCAGCGGCAAGACCATCACTGCCCTGTTGGTGATGCTGATTGCCAATGACAACGGTTTCCAGTCGTGCCTGATGGCGCCGACGGAAATCCTGGCCACCCAGCACTATGAAAACATCAGCAAGATGCTGGGCGACATGCCGCTCGGTGTGGCATTGTTGACCGGTTCCACCAAGACGGCGGAGCGGCGCGAAATCCACGAGGGCATCCAGAACGGCACCATCCGCATCCTTATCGGCACCCACGCCCTGATTGAAAACGACGTGGAGTTCCAGAACCTCGGGCTGGCCGTCATCGACGAGCAGCACCGTTTCGGCGTGGAGCAGCGGGCCAAGCTGTGGAAGAAGAACACGCCGCCCCCGCACATCCTCGTGATGACTGCCACGCCCATTCCGCGCACGCTCGCCATGACCGTCTATGGCGACCTCGACGTGTCCGTCATTGACGAGCTCCCGAAAGGGCGCAAACCCATCGTCACGATGCACCTGTTCGAGTGCGATCGCCTCCGCCTTTTCGGATTGATGAAGCAGCAGATTGACCTCGGGCGGCAAGTGTTCGTCGTCTATCCCCTCATCAAGGAGTCGGAAAAGCTGGATCTGCTGGATCTGCAGGCCGGTTTCGAGGCGATGTCGCACGCCTTCCCGCTGCCGCACTATGCCGTCGGCATCGTACACGGGCAGATGAAGCCGGAGGAGAAGGACTACGAGATGAACCGTTTCAGCAAGGGCGAGACCAACATCCTTGTCTCCACCACGGTGATTGAGGTGGGCATCGATATTCCCAACGCCACGATGATGGTCATCGAGAATGCCGAGCGTTTCGGGCTGTCGCAGCTGCACCAGTTGCGCGGGCGTGTGGGGCGCGGCGGCGAGCAGTCGTACTGCATCCTGATGTCCAGCGACAAGCTTTCGACCGAAGGGCGGCAGCGCCTCCACGCGATGGTGAGCACCACCGACGGCTTCGAAATCGCCAACTTCGACCTGAAACTGCGCGGCCCCGGCGACCTTCAAGGCACCCGCCAGAGCGGCATCCTCGACTTCAAAATCGCCGACATCGTGAAGGATGAGAAATTGGTGGCCTACACCCGTAACCTCGCCAAAGCCATCCTCGATGCCGACCCGAACCTGACCAAACCCGAAAACCAAATCATTGCCACACGCCTTCAGGAACTGATGAAACGAGAAAAGTTCTGGGGTATGATTTCTTAAACGATGAAAAGATATATTGTATTGATAATCATAATATTGTTGACATCCTTGCGGCTCTTGGCACAGCAGGACAAGCCCCTTCGCATTGAGTTGGAAACCTTGAAGGACCATTTGGATTTCCATCATCAGGCAGCGGGCGAGCACGGCATTTTCGTGTTCTATGAGGGCAGTTCGCAAAATCCCGATTCTTCCGAGTGGGTCTGCCTCCATTACGACAGCAATCTGTACAAGGACTATCACTTCACCGTTCCACTTCCGGCGTTTACGAACTATGCGGGCAGTGTCGTCACCGAAAACTACTGCTATCTGCTTCTGCAAAAGAGTTTTCCAAAGAAAGAACCCGTCCAGTCCTTCCTTGTCACGGTTGACTTGAACACCAATTTGTATAAAACGGAAGTTATCTCCGATTTCCAGAATGGGAATATCAACAGCTTGTATGCCATTGACAATTACATTGTTGCTGTAGCGACCTCCGCCAACAAGCAGGACAGCGTTTTCTTCTATCATTGTCTGGATGCCGACGCGCTTAGCCTTGGCGACATTTTCCCTTACAAGCTGCAGTTTTGTGTGGCCGACACCTTCAACCACCGCTGGCTTTTCGGTTTGAAGGAGTACATGGGAAACACCGACGGCGAGATTTTCCTTTGCCAGTACGACTATTTGAACAAGAAAGCGAACGTTCGTTCCTTCCTTTCGGCCACGCCCGCCAAGGGCGACTATCTCTATAATTCGGCGAGGGCTGTTGTGCTGAATCAGGACACCACTTTGATAATGGGAACGTTCAATACCTTGCAAGATAAGAGTTCAACGAATTTGCATTCAGGAGTTTATACGATTTTGGAACACCATTTTGATTTGGATACGGCGAAATTCTACAACTATGCGAACCTGAAGGCGGCGCGGGCAGAAGCCGTGCCGACGGCCAACAATTTGAACCTTCAGCTGCTTGTTGGCAACGTGGGGCATAACGACAGTCAGTACAGTATCGTCACCGAGGTCTATTATCCTGAATACGACTACACCTACACGGGCTACAACGACTATTACGGCGGTTACACCAGCATTCCGCGTGAGACTTTCGCGGGTTTCCGTTTTGTCAATGCCTACGTCACCACATTTGATAGGGAAGGAAGACTATTGTGGGACAACTACCTTCCGTTCAGTAATATCCTCACGCAGCAACCCTACAAGCGGGTGTGTGTGCATTTCATAGGTGAAGATGCGTTGATCTATTATCCGAAGGCGAACCGCGTGTTCTATACGTTGGTGAATGGTCAGGAGGTGCTTGAAAAGACGAACAATTTCTCTGTTGAAACCGGGCGCGCACACGATTTGGTGGATTACAACATCGACACCCGTCTGGAACATTGGTACAGAGACAATTACCTCGTTTCAGGTTATCAATACATTGTAAATAAAGGGAAAGGGGCGAAAGCAAAACGATTTGTTTTTTTCTTGAACAAAATCATTTATGAATAACGCAGGGTGTAAAATGATAACCAATGTAGAGACGCGATTCATCGCGTCTCATAAAAAAAACGGCGCAAATGCAAAAACACCAACAATAAAACAGATATGACAAAAAAAATCGGTTGGACAATATTTTTGATGATGGCGATGCTGTCCGTGATGGCGCAGCCGCTGTCGGAGGAGGCGTTGAAGAAACAGCCGGTCTATACCTCTTTGGAGGAGGCATTGCAGAATCCGGCGCAGGTTTATCGGCTGAAATTGAAAATCAAGGCTGATTCCCTGCCGGAAGAGGTATTCCAACTGACAAATTTACAGGAATTTACGGCAGTCCGTTGCAAATTGAACGTGTTGAACCAAAACATTGGGAAGCTCACCAACCTCGAATATTTGAATGTGATGGGAAACCGGCTGGTTCGTTTGCCGGAAACGCTCGGGAATCTGGTGAATCTCAAGACGTTGGTCATCTGCCGTAATCTGATTGAGGCGTTGCCGGAAAGCATCGGGAATTTGAAGAAACTGACCTACATCGATGCGTGGGAGAATCCGTTGTATGTCTTTCCGGAAAGTATCACTGAATTGCAAAATACACTGAAAACTATTGATTTGAGGCAGATTGACCTCCACAACGATGAGTTGGACAGGATGGAAGCGCAGTTGCCCCACACCGACATAAAGTACACCTCTACTTGTGATTGCCACGACAATCGGAACAAGTGAGGCAGGGGAGGGGAATCAACCGTTTTTTTCTTATTTTCAAAGAGCGTTTTCCAAAAAATCTTGCAGAAAAAATCCGTTTTGATTTTATTCTAAATATCTTTCATAAAAATAGTTACGATGTTTTATTTTTGCAAGGAATTGCTGCAAAACGTTGCTGCAAAGGTACGTTGTTTTTGGAATTTAACAACTTAAAATCCAAGAAAATGATGAAAAAGTATATATAGATATACACGCTTGGCAGCAACTTTGAAATCATGAAATGACAAC
>JAEEQA010000067.1 GCA_016285085.1 Bacteroidales bacterium | reverse complement strand
TCGGTGGTTGATTTGACCGCCAACCTGATTAAGCCGGCCACTTACGAAGAAATCTGCGCCGCCATGAAGAAGGCTTCCGAAGGCGAACTGAAGGGAATTTTGGGTTATACCGAAGATGCGGTTGTTTCTTCCGACTTCTTGGGCGATGCTCACACTTCTATTTTTGATGCCAAAGCCGGCATTCAGCTGACCGATACGTTTGTAAAAGTTATCAGCTGGTACGACAACGAATGGGGTTATTCCAACAAGGTGCTGGAACTCATCAGCCACATGGCCAAACAGAACGACTAACACCCACCCGATTGAGCCGCATGCTATTGCGGCTCAATCTTTTAAAAGCAACCGATGGACACGATTCATCTGGACTATTTCTTGAATGACGACGTGGTTTTTCTGGCGAGGGACTTGCTGGGAAAGTACGTCTTCACCCAGATTGGCGGACAGATTGCAGGCGGCATCATCACGGAAACGGAGGCCTACAAGGCGATGGTTGACCGTGCCTCGCACGCATTCGGCGGACGGCGCACGAAACGCAACGAGATGATGTACGCCCGCGGCGGGGTCGCCTACGTCTATCTCTGCTATGGAATGCACCACATGCTCAACTTCGTCACCAACGCTGACGGCATCGCCGATGCAATATTGATCCGTGCCATCCTGCCGACCCACGGCGAGGAACTGATGCTGCAACGGACGGGCAAGCCGCGCTGCGAGCCGGAAATCACCTGCGGTCCCGGAAAAGTGTGCAAGGCACTGGGAATCACGATGGAGCAGAACGGCACCCCGCTCAATTCGGAACAGTTGTGGGTGGAAGACCGCGGTCTCCTCGTGCCGGACAGCGAGATCACCTGCGGCCCGCGGGTCGGCGTGGACTATGCCGGCGAGGACGCCCTGTTGCCGTGGCGGTTTCGGCGGAAGGGAGAGATGAAATAGATTCCGTTTCTTAACGGCAAAAATCGCAAGGAGGCGTGCGACTTCAGAATCGCGCCATATTTCTGGATGTTGCGGACAAATCGTTCACCCCTTCGGGGTGATATTTAGTAACTCTATATAACTCCGCAAAGTGGATGCAATCTGGGGCACAGGGCCCGCGACAATCCTATCGTGCTGGAAGCACGGTATCCTACTAACCCCTTACAAGCGGAACGATAGTGGAGCGCAGTATGGGGCACAGGGCCCGCGACAATCCTATCGTGCCGGAGGCACGATATACCACTAACCCCTTACAAGCGACACGATAGTGGAGCGCAGTATGGGGCACAAGGCATCCACGGCGACAATAGCGTGCCAGAGGCACGCAACTATTCACTATCCCGCAAGAAATACCGTTCATCCACGATGATACCATTCTCCTCCACAAAAGCACGATACTCTTCAGCAAAAGAAATAGTCTTGTGATGTTCCTTCTGTCGCATTATATAACCCACAACCATATCCTTATCGCGAAAAGAATAACTGAATCCCGCATACTCGTGACCCCAGCCGCGAAAATCCGGAAAATCACGGTTCGTTTTCAACCATTTGCTGCTATAGGTTTTCACCCGTTGCACAAATGAAGCAAGAGACAATGTTGAAGGCAACGACACAAAGATGTGAATATGATCGGGCATACCACCGATGCGGTAGGTCTGGCAATGAATATTCCTTGCAATACCATAGATATAGGCATATAATTCCCGTTCATGTTCAACCGGAATTGTTTTCTCGCTACGATAAGTGCGAAAGACGATGTGATAGAATGATTCTGTATAGCTCATAATCCCTCCTTCAAAATTAAATTATGACGGCAAAGATACAACATCTGAAGGTGCTTTGTCAAGAGGTCAATTTACTGGAAAACAAATGGTTAAAAATATTATTTTTTTTCAAAAAAAGTGGTAGGTTTTCTTTTGGGAATGACACAAAACGGCACAAAAAAAGCTGTTGATATTTTGTTGAAAAAAATGTTGCGTGCCTTCGGCACGCCTGTATCGGTGTCCCGTCACTTCCCCATACTTCGGCCTTACGGCCTCGTAAGGGGTTTATAGAATTGCGTGCCTGCCGGCACGGGGTGAAGGGTCTCCCGACAGCCAGTCCGTGCCAACGGAACGACATCCCTCCCAACCCTTACAAGCGGAACGACAGTGGAGCGTCTGGGGTATAGGAAGACCCGTGTGCCCACCCGCGGCACGGGCGGCAGGTACGAAAGGCCACTTCAGGTGATGCCGCGGAAAAGAGAAAGATACACCAATGGTTCCCGCCCTTTTCCTGATCCTTCATCTCATTGAAATTAAGCATCTTATCATTGATTAAAGTATCATATATTTTCTTTTGTCTTTCCATTATTCGAATAATTTTATTGGCTTGTTCGTATGTGACATTTTCTCCGAAGTAAAAATGGGATAGTTCACCATCCATTTCATTTCCAAAGTAATCAATTCTGATATGCCCTCCTTTGGTTCCAAACAACAAACCAAAATTATTAAGAGTTGAAAGAGGCATTTTTGCTATACTAATTTTCTCAATGGCAAAACATGGAATGGTTTTACTCCTCGGATAAAGTCTGCCCTTTCTTTGAATTGTGAATTCGCCATTGCTGAATCGAAGAACTTCTTTCCCAAATACCTCCCAAAGAACAACATCAAAAAAACAAGAGGCAATAAAAAAAAGAAACAAGGATCCTACTATTTGATGGTCTGGAGCAGCAATCTCGCATAAGCCCAAAAATAAAAGAAGAGAGGCGCAAAACAAGTGAAAAACTAAAAAAACACGAGGCCGCTTTCTCAAAACTATTTTCACAATTAGAATATTTTACGTCACTGGTATTAACGAACGACATGATTTTGATATTATTGCATCGTTTCGTTACCAACACAAAGGTGGTGAGGATGGAGATCCTCTACAAAATTTCCTCCTTTCCCACAATAAAAGACAAACCTTTTCGTTTTCAAAGGTTGCGAAAATAGTATCTATGAAAAAGTTATCCCTTATCTTGCTGGCCATGATGTTGTCATTTTCCGGATTCGCCCAGAATTCGGAACTCGGCGCGATGGTCGGCACCTCCTTCTATCTCGGCGATCTCAACCCGCGCGGGGTTTTCAAGATGCCCAAGCTGGCCGGCGGTATCATCTACCGCTACAACTTCACGCCGCGCTGGGCCATCAAGGCCAATATCCTTTTCTGCGAAGTGGCCGCCAGCGATGCCGTCACCAACAAGAAATACGAGCGGAACCTTAGTTTCAAGTCGCCCATCACGGAGATTTCGGTGCAGGCCGAACTTAACTTTTTCAAGTTGTACAACCAACGGGGCAAGAACTTCTTCAGTCCTTACATTTTCGCAGGCATCGCCTTCTTTTCGTTCAATCCGCAAGCCGAGCTCAACGGTGAATACTACGCCCTGCAGCATCTCGGCACCGAGGGGCAGGGACTGGAAGGCGAACGCAAGTTCTACTCTCTCTGCAACTTCGCCATCCCGTTCGGCATCGGCATCCGTTTCAATGTGGCCAAATATCTCTGCATCGGAGCCGAGTGGGGCATGCGCTACACCTTCAGCGACTACATTGACGATGTAAGCGGCAACTATTACGACAACAAGACGTTGCGTGACCTGCGCGGCGACATCGTGGCCGACCTCGCCGACCGTTCGGAAGTGCTGCACGAACATGGCACTGGGCGGGGAAACAGCACCACCAAGGACCTATACTCCTTCGCTGGCGTGACCGTCACCTTCAAGTTCGGCGATATGGACCGCTCGTGCGACATCCGCACCAACGTGAAGCGCAAAGCCCAGACCGGCAGCAGCCGTTTGTAACTTTTTCAATACCAGAATTATGCAAAAAGAAAAGATTCAGCATATCGCCATTATTATGGACGGCAACGGGCGTTGGGCGAAACAGCGTGGTCTGGAACGTGTCTTCGGCCACAAAGAAGGTGCCAATGCCGTACGCCGCGTGGTGGAAGAGGCGGGAAAACTGCAAATCCCCTACCTCACCCTCTATACCTTTTCCACTGAAAACTGGAACCGTCCCGAGGCGGAAGTCACCGCCCTGATGTCGCTGTTGGTCAGCGCCATCCGAAACGAAACGGCGAATCTCATCCGGAACAACGTGCGGCTCAACGCCATCGGCAATTTGGACGATCTTCCGGAATCGTGCCGCAAGGAGTTGCTGGATGCCATCGGGCAGACGGCACACTGCACAGGCCTCACGCTCACGCTCGCCCTCAGTTACAGCGGACGCTCGGAGCTCACCCGCGCCGCCCGCCATATCGCACAGCAGGTGGCCAACGGTCAACTCAAGCCCGAAGCCGTCACCGACGAAACCATCAGCAACAGTCTCTACACCAGCAATATCCCTGACCCCGACATCCTCATCCGTACCGGCGGGGAACAGCGCATCAGCAACTTCCTGCTTTGGCAGCTGGCCTACACCGAGCTGTTCTTCCTGCCCGTCATGTGGCCTGACTTCACCGGAGAGCACCTGCGCGAGGTCATCGACTGCTTCCTGTCCCGCGAACGCCGCTTCGGAAAGACCAGCGAACAGGTGCAAAACTAACGTCCTCCATTCTTCGAAGCACAACATTCTATAAGCCATTCTCTTATAATTTTGTGAATAAAATCTTGATAATTCTATCAGGAGGGCATTCCATTTCCAAATTAATTATAGTACCTTTGCCGCTGCATTTTTTGCAGACAAACCCCATTTAACCTTTTTATTATGAGTAAATTCACGCATCTGCACGTTCACACGCAGTACTCTATCCTTGATGGCCTCGCAACCATCCCCGAACTTATCAAAAAAGCTTACAACGACGGACAGCGGGCCATGGCCGTCACCGACCACGGCAACATGTACGGCATCTACGCCTTTGTGAGCGAGGTGGAGAAATTCAACAAAGACCACAAGGACGACCCCTTCAAGGCCATCATCGGGTGCGAAGTGTATGTGGCCCGCGAAAGCCGTCTGCTGAAGCGCAAGGATGTGAAGAGCGACCGCAGCGGAGACCATCTCATCCTTTTGGCCAAGGACATGGAGGGCTACCGCAACCTCAGTCATCTTGTCTCGCTCGGCTGGATAGAGGGTGAGTACTACAAGCCTCGTGTGGACAAGGAGATCATGCGGAAATACGCCAAAGGCGTCATTGCCTGCTCTGCCTGTCTGGGCGGAGAACTGCCCCAAGCCATCATGCGGGCCAACCCTTCGCTGCACGACGGCACCGTGCCTGTCAACTTCAACCTCGACGAAGCCGACCGCATCGTGGAGGAGTTCAAGGACATCTACGGCAGCGACTACTATATCGAACTGCAACGGAACGGGCACAAGGAGCAGCTTTTGGTGAACGAGGCACTGCTGCAATTGGCCGCAAAGCACAATGTCCGCTGCATCGCCACCAACGATGTGCATTTTGTTGAAAAAGAAGACTTTGAAGCTCACAAGATGCTCATTTGCATCAATACGGGAAAAAAATACATCACCGGTTCCATCGCCACCGATGAGGAGGCCGACAACGGGATGGCCTATTCCGGCGAGGAGTACTTCCGCACGCAAGCCGAGATGGAGGAGCTTTTTGCAGACCATCCCGAAGCGATAATGAACACCCAGCACATTGTGGACAAAATCAGTGTCATCTCCCTGAAGCACGACCCTACCCTGCCCCGCTTCGAAGTGCCGGCGGAATTCCGCGAAGCGCCCGACTACGCCCCCTATTCCGAGGAGTTCGCCGCCCCGCTACGGCAAATCAAGGAGTTGCAGTTCACCGACGAGTTCGACTACCTCGGCTATCTCACCTGGGTGGGCGCACGCAAACGCTGGGGCAACGACTACAGTCCCGAGATCAAGGAACGCCTCCTGTTCGAGCTGGAAACCGTCGGCAAGATGGGCTATCCCGGCTACTTTCTGATTGTGCTGGACTTCATCGAGGCGGGCCGGAAAAACGGCATCCGCTTCGGGCCGGGACGTGGCAGCGCCGCAGGCTCCGCCATCGCCTACTGCTTGAACATCACCAACATTGACCCCATCAAATACGACCTGCTGTTTGAACGTTTCCTCAATCCCGACCGTATCTCCCTGCCCGATATGGATATCGACATGGACGGCAGCGGCCGCGAGAAAACCATCGAATACGTCAGCCAGAAGTACGGAAAAGAGAAGGTGGCAGTCATCGTGACACTGATGGAGATGAAGGGCAAGACCGCCATCCGCGACTGTGCACGAGCCCTCGACCTGCCCCTCAAGGATAGCGACACCCTTGCCAAGTTGATCCCCGAGGGCGGCAAGGTTGACATCGAGGAGGCCATCAAGACCATCCCGGAAATGAAGAACTATCTGGAGCACGGGGACGAGAAGACACGCCTCACGCTGCAGTTCGCCCGCAAGCTCGACGGGACCCTGCGCGGCACCGGCGTACACGCCTGCGGCGTCATCATCGGGCGCGACAACCTGTTCGACTGCATTCCCCTCGCCACCTCCAAAAATTCCGACACCATGGTGGTGCAGTATGAGGGCTCCCTTGTGGAGGAGGCCGGCCTTCTCAAGATGGACTTCCTCGGACTCAAGACGCTTGACATCATCACTGCCACCCTCAACAACATCAAGAAACGGCACGGCATCGACATAGACATCGACGGAATCTCCCTGGAGGACGAACCCACCTACAAACTCTTCCAAAACGGCGACACCACCGCCATCTTCCAGTTTGAAAGTGCCGGCATGCGCAAGTACCTGCGCGAGCTGAAGCCCACCCGCTTCGAGGACATCATCGCTATGGTGGCCCTCTACCGTCCCGGCCCGATGGACAACATCCCTTCCTTCATTGCCCGCAAGCACGGACGCGAGAAAATCAAATACCCCATTCCCGAAATGGGCAAAATCCTTGACGAGACCTACGGCATCACCATCTACCAAGAGCAGGTGATGCTGCTATCGCGCCTCCTGGCCGATTTCACCCGCGGACAGGCCGATACCCTCCGTAAAGCCATGGGAAAGAAGAAGTTGAAACTCATGGAGGAGCTCCAGACCAAGTTCATCTATGGCGGCACACAAAAAGACTACCGCAAGGAGGACTTAGACCAGATCTGGGAAGAGTGGAAGAAGTTCGCCTCCTATGCCTTCAACAAGTCGCACGCCACCTGCTACGCTTTTGTCTCGTACCAGACAGCGTGGCTGAAAGCCAACTACATGGCTGAATTCCTGGCCGCCAACATGACCACTGAAATCAACGACCTGAAGAAGGTCACCGAACTGATCGAGGAGGCGGCCGCTCAAGGCATCGCCGTTCTCCCGCCTGACATCAATGAGTCGGAACTGGAATTCACCGTCAACAAGGAGGGGGCTATCCGCTTCGGGTTGGCCGCGCTCAAGGGCGTCGGCGCATCTGCGGTCAGCGAAATCATCGAAGAGCGCAACCGCAACGGGAATTTCACCAGTGTATTCAACTTCGTGGAGCGGGTGAACCTCCGCTCCTGCAACCGGCGCATGATCGAAAGCATGGCTGCCGTCGGCGCTTTCGACAGTTTCAGCGGCCTCCACCGTGCCCAGTTCTTCGCTGCCGACAAAGATGGCAAAACCTTCACCGAAAAGCTGATAGCTTATGGAAACAAGGTGCAGAACCAAGGTGAACAGGTGCAATTCTCCATTTTTGACGATGTACCGGCGGGCGAGGTTGACCCCGGCGCTTCGCCAGTCGCACCGGCCTGCGAACCATGGACCGCATACGAACAACTCCAACGCGAGCGTGAAATCGCCGGCTTCTATATCTCTGGACACCCGCTTGATGAGTTCCGACTTATCATCAAGAGCTTTACAAACACTACCCTGACGACCATTGAGAATCGCAGTGAGTGGGGAAAATACGCCAACAAGAAGCTTTCTTTCGCCGCCCTTGTCACCAAGCGGCAGGACAAGCTCACCAAGACCAACAAACCCTATGGCATCGTCACGCTGGAAGACTATGACACCTCCTTCGAGTGGATGCTTTTCAGCGAGGATTTCTCGCGGTATGACCATCTTTTCAAGCCGGGGCAGTTCCTGCTGGTGACGGCACAAGTGGTGGAGCGTTTCACCAAAGAAGGGATGGAAAAACAGTATAATCTCAAGCCGTTGAATATCATTTATTTGAGTGATGCCTTCACCAAAATATGCAGTCGTGTGCGAATCCGTGTCGGCATCAAGGATGTTTCCGCGAACCTCGCCAACATCATCAAGGAGACGGTGGAGAAGTCACACGCCGCCGGCAAAAAAGCGCAGCGCGGCACGGGACGCATTCCTGTCGTATTCACGGTCATCGCCGACGGACAGGAGTTCACAATAGACCTCTACGACTACCAGATGCGGGTGGATGCGGAGTCATTTGTTGAACTTTTCCCCAAGCACCTTCCCTGTCAGCTGGTTCTGGAGGGCAATTAATGAAAACCGATGGAGCCCCTTACCCCGATATACGAGATTGCCGAAGAGTTCAGCGAGAACACCTCCCGTTCGCTGTTCCTGACGGGCAAGGCGGGCACGGGTAAGACCACCTTCCTGCGCAACCTGCGGCGGCACACGCAGAAGCAGATTGCCGTAGTCGCGCCCACGGGCGTGGCCGCCATCAACGCGGGCGGGGTCACCATCCACTCGTTTTTCCAGCTCCCCTTCACCCCGTTCGTCCCCACCGACGCGGGCCGCAAGAACCTGATCAAGAAGATCAAGATGACGAACGTGCGGCGAAAGGTGATGCAACAGCTTGAGATCCTTGTCATTGACGAAATAAGCATGGTGCGTGCCGACCTTCTGGACGCGGTGGACACCGTGCTGCGCCACTTCCGCTACCGCAACGACGTGCCCTTCGGCGGCGTGCAGGTCATCTTCATCGGCGACCTCTACCAGCTGCCGCCCGTCGTCGTGGCCGAGGAGTGGGAACTCATCTCCCAGTACTACAAGTCTCCGTTTTTCTTCGACAGCTACGCCGTGCAACAGCAGCCGCCTGTCTATATCGAGCTGGACAAGATTTTCCGCCAGAGCAATGCCGACTTCGTGCAGCTGCTCAACGAGGTACGCAACAACCGGCTGACCGACAAAGGGTTCCGGATGCTGCAAAGTCGCTACAACCCCGGCTTCAAGCTGTCCGAACATCCCGACTTCATCTTCCTGACCACGCACAACGCGACGGCAAACCGCATCAACAAGGAGGAAATGGACAAACTGCCGGGCAAGACCTTTCGCTATGAGGCGACGATCCACGGCGATTTTCCGGAAAAGATGTATCCCAACGACCCCGTGCTGGAGTTAAAAGAGGGCGCCAAGGTGATGTTCATCGCCAATGACAACGGCTTCCCGCGCCGCTACTTCAACGGGCGCATCGGCATCGTGACGCACCTCGACGAAAGCCACATTTTCGTCCATTGCGACGACGATGAGGACGAAATCTCGGTTTCCAACGAGATTTGGGAGAACATCCATTACGGTGTGAACCGCGAGACGGGACAGATTGAGGAGAACGAGTTGGGGACCTACATCCACTTCCCGCTGCGGCTCGCGTGGGCCATCACCATCCACAAAAGCCAGGGCCTCACGTTCGACAAGGCGGTGATCGACGCGGCCTACGCCTTTTCGTCGGGGCAGGTCTATGTGGCGCTGAGCCGCTGCCGCAGTCTCGAAGGCATCGTCCTCACCTCCCCCATCCGCCGCGACAGCCTCGCCACCGAGCCGTCGGTCGTGGCCTACTCCCAAAGCAAGCCCTCCACCGCCCAACTCAGCAGCCAACTGGTTGAGGCAAAGGAACAATACGAACTGAAACTGATCCAAAGCGCCTTCGATTTCCAGTTCGCCAAAGGCCAGATCGCCCAACTGCAAAGCCTCATCAAAAAGCACACCGACGTGTTTAATCCGGAAGGAATTGAACATGCACAGGCATTGCAGAAAGACATCTTGGAGATGCAGTCCATTTCGGAACGTTTTCAGAACCAACTGGCCGGCGTCTTCCACGACGAGGTGCGGCTCAGCGAACGGCTCAACGCCGCCACCGCCTATTTCACCGAACGGCTGGATGACCTGTGCGAACGGTGCTGCCACTCCCCCGCCGCCATCTTCGACCTCGATGTCACCAAGGATTACAAAGAGGACCTCAAGACTCTTTTCACCGAATTATCGTTAAAAAAGCATTTAATATCAAACATTTGCGACAACCGCACCGCCGAGGGCTACTACCGCATCAAGAACCGTTTCCGCGTGCCCACCTTCACGTTCAAGGCCATTGATCTTTTTGAAAAAGAAGAAAAGCCGAAGAAGAAACGGGCACGGAAAACCAAAGAGGAGAAAGGGGAAAAAGAACCGAAAAAGCCATCGTATATGCTCACCCTCGAACTGTACCAAAGCGGGAAAAGCATGGAGGAGATTGCGGAAGAACGACAATTGGCCGTCAGCACCATCGGGCAGCACCTGACTCGTTGTGTCGGGATGAAACTGCTTGACATCCACGAATTTGTGGATGACGCATTGGTGCTGGAAATCCGGAAGATGGCGGCGGCGGGCGGCACGGTCAGCGACATCTTCAGTGCCTTCGAGGGCAATGTGGACTACATCCAAATCCGCATGGCACTGGCAGGCGACTCTACCGAATAAACTTTTCAATTTTCCACTTTCAATTCTCAATTTTCAATTCTCAATTCTCAATTTTCAATTTTATTGTACCTTTGCCCCGCTTTTTAATTATAAAAAATGATAGGAAAATCCATCTGCAAGTATTTGAAGTCGGTGCGTCGGGCGGTGGCCGAAGCCAACGGTATCGACTTGGAGATTCCCGAATGCACCTTCGACGGCGAGTGCAGCGGCACCTGTCCGCGATGCGAGGCGGAGGTGCGAATGCTGGAGCAGGCGCTGTCGGCGCGCCAGCGGATGGCACAGAAGGTGGCGGTCTTAGGCGTCGCCGCCGGTTTGTCGTTCATGGGGATGCCCACCGCCTCGGCACAAAACATCACGCCAGCTCCTCCGCAGGCTTCAGAAATCCAAGAAATTGACTCCATTCCTGAAATCATTATGGGGTGGACACCGCCTGTCTTTGATGCAACTCAAGCAAAGGAAGAAATCATTCATTGCACACCTGGTTGTGTTCGGGTTACAAAAGCATACAAATTCTCTGAAATAAGCACAAAAAACAAGGCACTATTACTCAAGTCCACCTGCGATGTTGAAGACATTATCAAAGAAGCTTCTTTTCCAGGCGGACAAGTGCTTCTGGATGAATACATTGAAAGAAATTTATATTACCCCGAAGAAGCTGCGGAGAAAGGCATTTCGGGTACCGTGAAAGTCGAGTTCCTCGTCAAAGCCAACGGGCACATCGCCAACGTAAAGACGGTGAAAAGTGTCCACCCGCTGCTGGATGCCGAAGCGGAACGTCTCGTCGCCTCCATGCCGCCGTGGAATCCCACCATTGTAAATGGCCGAAAAGTAGCGTATTACTACGAAATCACCATCCAGTTTCTGCCGCAATAAGTAACAATCTTTCTCTTTTTCTACTTTTAAACGATGAAAACTTCTTCCCCGATTCACGAAATAGATATAGAAAAGCTCACCATCCGCAAGGCCGTCATCGAAGATTCTCCTTTTGTGGCGCGCTGCGTGTTGGAGGCCATCGGCTTTGAGAACATCACCGACGAGATTTTGGTGCGGCAGACCGCGTTCAGTCAGCGCGAGGACGTGCTCTACAGCTGGCGGCATGCCCTGATGGCCGAATATGACGGCGAAACTATCGGCTGTATCATCGCCTACGAGGGACGACGGTACCAATGGCTCCGTTCCATCACCTTCCCCATCATCAAGGAGATGTGCGGCGCCGACTTCAGCGGTCAGCGCGACGAAACGGGGCCGGGCGAGTATTACCTCGACTCCCTCTATGTCGTGCCGAGGTATCGCAACTGCGGCATCGGCAGCCAGCTGATGCTCAGCGGGATAGCAAACGCCTGCACCCTTCGGATTCCCCGTGTCGGACTGATTGTCAGCACGGAAAAACCGGACGCGCAAAAAATGTACAGCCGTCTCGGATTCAGGGAGACGGAGCGGTTTATCGCCTTCAACGAGCCTTTCATCAAGATGACGATGGAGCTGGCACAGCCTCCGATGCTGGAGGTGTGCGCCGCCTCGCTCGCATCGGCACGGACGGCAGCCAAAGCCGGCGCCCCCCGCATCGAACTGTGTCGGCGACTTGACCTCGGCGGACTTACGCCCGACCGGGCTGACATTCTCGCCTGCGTCCGGGAACTGCCCCTCCAGACCTTCGTCCTCATCCGTCCCCGCGGCGGCAATTTCTGCTACAGTGACGAAGAGTTCCGCACCATCCTCGACGACATCCGCTTCTGCCGCGACAACGGCGCGCACGGCGTGGTCGTCGGCTTCCTCACCCCCGACGGCGACATCGACGTGGGGAAGAGCCGCATCGCCGTCGAAACCGCCGGCACCATGCCCGTCACCTTCCACCGCGCCTTCGACCGCTGCCGCAACTGGCGGAAAGGACTGGAGGAAATCATCGCGTGCGGATACAGCAGGATTTTGACATCGGGGCAGCAACCGACTGCAATCCAAGGCATTGAAACATTAAAACAGATACAAGAGCAGGCAAACGGACGCATTGCCATCCTTGCAGGCAGCGGCGTCAATTCAGGCAATATTGCCGAAATCATCCGCCAAGCCGGCGTGTCGGAAGTACACGGCAGCTGCAAGATTGCCGGGTACGAAAGCGACGAGGAAGAAATAAGAAAATGTCTATCCCTGCAAAAGCACTTTATTGAAATATAACGACAAAGGAGCTGTGGACATTTAGTATTCATATT
>JAEEQA010000066.1 GCA_016285085.1 Bacteroidales bacterium | reverse complement strand
AGTTACAAATCAGATAAATTAATATGTACAAAATGCAAATATACTTGAAAAATGGATACGAAAACAGGGGTGCGGCCTATTTCGGGAAAAAATCTGTCATCGCCAGGAGTTGCGGCAGCCAGCCGGCCAGGGGCAGCGGAACACTCAGCAGGTTGCCGTTCCACTGCAGGTTTTGGGTGGAGAAGCGGACACGGTGTGCAGGCCTGTATTTGTCGTTATAGACCGACAGGCTCCTGCCGCTGATGTTTTTCTCCGATTTCACCTCCATTGGAATGACTTCGTCCTTGTACTGGACCACAAATTCGACCTCTGCGCTGTTGCCGGAGGTCCAATAGTATGGGAAGGCCATTTCTTGCTCTGTCACCAGGGTCTGCAAAACCATGTTTTCCGCCAGTGCCCCTTTGAATTCGGTGAATCCGGCATTGCCGTTCATGATCACGTCACTTCCCACGCGGGCCATGCAGCGCAGCAACCCGCAATCGCAGGCATAGGCCTTGAAAATGTTACTTTCGGCGTAGCCGCTCAGCGGCAGGCCCGGCTTGCTGACATGCTGCACCTGGTAAATCATGCCGGCATCCTTCAGCCAGAGCAGCGCATCCTCATAATCCTTGGCGCGCGCACCCTCCCTGACCACGCGGTAGATGAATTTGCGGTTCTCTTTTGACAGCTGGGCGGGCAGGGAATGCCATACGGCGCGGATGCGCGGAATTTCCACCGGGTCGGCATATTTGGAGAAATCCAGTTCATACAGGTCGAGGATGTCGTGAAGTGTCTCCTCGACAGCCGCCATGCCGGCATCGGAGAGCATCGCCACCACCGCCTCGGGCATGCCGCCGCATATCTGGTAACGTTTGTATTCCAACAGCAGCTTGTTCAGGATGATGGCCGGCAGGTGGCCGATTTCCTCCAGTCTGTCGATGTGGTTGAAGGTGCTTTCATCGGCGGCGTGCAGGTATTCCTGGAAGGTCATCGGGTACATGCGCATCATCCGCACCTTGCCCACCGGTACGGTCATGCTGCGGTGCCGCACGGCCACACCCAGCAGGGAACCCGCCGCCATGATGTGGTATTGCGGCGCCTCCTCACAGATATATTTGAGGCTGTTCAGCGCCTCCTCGCATTCCTGGATCTCATCAAAGATGATCAGCGTCTCTTCCGGCAGCAGGGGAGCTTCGCAATAGGCGGACAGCTCCTTCAGCAGCCGTTCGGGCTGCTTGGTGATTTTGAAAACACTGCGCAGTTCCGGCATACGGTCAAAATCGAATTTGACACAATGGCGGTAGTGTGTCCGGCCAAAATGTTCCATTACCCAGGTTTTGCCAATCTGGCGTGCCCCCTGAAGCAGCAGCGGCTTCCGTTGCGGCGCCTGCTTCCACGCGAGCAGTTGCGCCTCGATGTCCCTTTTTATGATCATAAATACACTTTTAAGTGCGGAAAAGTGTGTTTCCGATACACTTTTCCATAGTTAAATATGTTTTTGCAAAAGTAGAAAAAAAACAAACAGCTTTTCCGCAACCTGGGGAAAAAAGTTTATTCCAAATTTTCAAGTACTTTTATCGCGCATCGGATCACCTTGCTCGGCTGCTTTTGTAAACCATTCTACTGCCTTTTTATAATTCTTTCTAACGCCCTCTCCATATTGGTAGCAACACCCTAAATTGTTTTGGGCCCACATATTCCCTTGCTTCGCTGCTTTTTTATATAATTCCACCGCTTTCTTCATATCTTGTTCCACGCCATCACCGTTCTTGAAACAAATAGCCAGGTTGAATTGTGCAGTGGAAAACCCTTGTTTAGCAGACAAGGTGAGCCATTCAATGCCTTTCCGGAGGTCTTTTTCAACTCCATATCCATTCAAATAGCACATTCCGATATCGTTTTGCGACCACGAATCGCCTTGTTCAGCCGCTTTGAAATACCACTCTAGGGCCTTTTTATAGTCTTGCTCAACTCCTGTTCCTTTATAATAACAAGCAGCCAAATTGAATTGGGCAAACATTTCACCCTGTTCAGCTGATTGGGTGTACCATTCAACAGCTTTAGCATAGTCTTTTTTCACTCCCTTTCCGCACAAATAGCATCCTCCAAGATTGTTTTGAGCCCCTGAATGTCCTTGCTCAGCTGCCTTAGTGAGCCATTCCACAGCCTGCCGAAAGTTTTTTCCTACACCTTTACCTTGTTTATAACGATTTCCAAGCTTGAATTGTGCCTCTGCATCGCCTTGTTCGGCCAGCACTTTCAATTCTTTAATGGTCATTTTCGAATATGGATTCTTCTTGCTTTTTGTGCCTTTCATCCTTCTACAATTTAATATTCCACGAGATGCAATTCAATGCACCGCCTTTGCGCACGGCTTCCAGCGCCGGCACTCCCACTACTTTGCACGCTGGCAATGTCTCCGCAATCTGTTGAAGGGCTTGCCCATCCTCGGGGATGCCCAGCTGCGGGACAAGTACCAGATTGTCCACTTGCAAGTAGTTGATGTATGCCCAACTGCGCGCGTGCTGCCGTTTTACATTGTATTTCAGGGGGATAACCTCAAAATGCTTTTCCAAAATCCGCAGAAAAGCCTGCGCAAAAGTCTTGTCGATATCATCGTAGTTGGTCAGCAGCACGCGGTTGTCGCCCACATAGTGGATGATGCCGTCGCTGTGACCGCACTTCTCGTTCTCGTCCCACGGCAGGAAAACGATGTCGCACAGAAAAGCCTCTTCCAGAAGCCGTTGCACCTCGTTGCGCGACCGGTCGTTGTTTTCTACAAACACCTTTTCCGTCATCACCACTTTGTTGCCGCATTTCACCACGTTGCCGCCGTCGAGCACCAGGTCCAGATTCACCGTTTCGGCCTGACGAAGGAAATCGATGTTCTGCACACGGTTCACGTTGGTGATGTATCGCCGTTTGTGCTTGTCTTGCAGGTAATCAGGATTGTATTGATAGAAAACGAATCGTTTTTCATCGGTCTGAATGGGCATAAAATCGCGGCACCAGATGTCGTTGGTATTGCCCAGAATCCGATAGCGCACAACATTGTCCTTCAGTACTTTTGTAAGATTTTGATACAGTATGGGGCACACTTCCGGCAGCCATTCGGAGAGGAAAACGGTGTTGGTGAGGGAGTCGGGGAACATGAGAAAATGTATTTATTGCTTTGACTTTGGTTTTACCATTGCTGATTCATCCAAAAAAGCTCCGGGGATTTTTGCTATGAAATCGAACAATATCTCCATGATTATTTCTAATTTGTCATAAGGAAGCATGATGCCGGCACAATTAAGATGTCTTTGTATAGAAAGGCATGCATCCTCGAAATACACATAATTGCCCAAACCGACCTCTTCGTCCCAATATTTTTCGAAGCCTTCGTTGATTTCATCCCAAATAAAATCGGGAAGTGCAAAATCTATTTTGTTCAAAACCACTTGATGTAATACCGGCTCTGAAAATGCATCTTCCGTAAAAGGGGATATTAATTTTTTATTTGTTGTTTTCATTGAATCTGTCTGTTTTATAGGTGCTTTTTCGGAATTCTATTTTACCTTTTTGGGTATTATATTTCTCCTTATTCGGATTCCATTCGCTATGACTATCGTAGAAACATAATCTATCATTTTCAATGTCAATATCATTTTTCCCTAATGCCCGATAAGTTTGCTTTGGATTTAAATTGCGTTTTTTTGTTGCTTCAAGCAATTCAGGCATTTTACCGCCATTGCAGGTATTCAAAATTTCATCTTTACAATTCAGGGGGCCTGCTATTATCATGCCATCTTTTTTTATCGCTCTAATTAGAATTCCGCCGAACTTTGCTTTCCGGTCGTCATAATCACTTCCAAAGCAAATGTCAACTCCGCTTAAATGATAAAAGAGTTGTCCTGCTTTACATTTTCTCGGGTATGTTACTTTTTGCCACTTATATTGTTCACGGTTTTGTAAATATTGTTCGCTATCATAATAATAGAACTCTATTTCAGCGAAATAGTATTCTGTCCCATTGCAATTGATACAATAATTACGAAACAGGTCTTCTGCTATTTTTTTGCATTCTGCTTGAAAATCAGTTAAATTGTTCTTTTTTAATCCATCAAATGGATTTGTCAATTTTTCAATCAGTTTTTCCATAATTCTAATTTTTAATAGTTTTATAATTTAATATATTAATAATTTGATTATCAATAATTTTCGGCTGCAAAAGTACACCGAAGAAATTGAACCGCCAAAATTTTTCGGTTAAAAGATGTTAAGATTTCTGAAAAAGTTATTTATAAAATATGATTTTGTATAGAGATTATTAATTTATTTAGTTGGTTGAATTTCTTTAAATCGTGTCTCCGACACGACAACCCAAAAGAACATTGTATTTTTGCAGTCGCAAAAGCAATACAAAATATGTCGAAGACATATACTCTTAATAACCCCAGACAAACGAAGTGCAGTCTGGGGAGAAACCAACACTCAGTAGCAACGAAGAACACACATGATGCAAACTTCCCGAATCCTGCTCCGGCCGTGGCGTGAAAGCGACGCCGAGACCTTGTACCAATATGCCTCCGACCCCGAGGTGGGGCCCCGCGCGGGCTGGCCTCCCCACCAGAGCGTGGAAGAAAGCCTGGAAATCATCCGCACCATCTTCCACTCCGAAACCATGTGGGCGGTGGAGTGGAAGGAGACCGGCGAGGCCATCGGCTGCGTGGGTTACCTGCCGGCCGCCGCTTCCAATCTGGAGATCGCCGACGACCAGTGCGAGGTGGGCTACTGGATTGCCCGTCCCTACTGGGGGAAAGGCATCTGCACCGAAGCCATGCGGTTGGTGGTGGAGCACTGCTTCCGCGTAAAGGGCTTCACCCTCCTCTGGGGCACCTACTTCCCCGACAACCCCGCCTCCGGCCGCGTAATGGAGAAGTGCGGCTTCCGCGACACCGGCCGGGAAACCGTCTGCCCGAAACTGGAAGTCGGCGCCGACCGCCCGGTGCGGGTGATGAGGCTGGAGAGGATTGCCGAATAAAACGGCCTGCCTCTTTCCGAGCCGGCCTATCGCAATAGCTGCGCCGTGTGGTTCTTCGTATCGACCTTGCCGATGGCATCAATGATGACGCCGTTCTCGTCAATGACATAGGTGGTGCGCAGCGTGCCTTCCGTCACCTTGCCATACATCTTCTTCTTCCCCCACGCCTCGTATGCTTTCAAGATGGTGAGGTCGGTGTCGGCGATGAGATGGAACGGTAGTTCATACTTGGCGATGAACTTCTGGTGCGAAGCGGCACTGTCGCGACTGACGCCCAATACGCTGTAACCCAGCGACAGGAAACGCTCGTAGTTGTCGCGCAGATCACATGCCTCGGCGGTGCAGCCGGGGGTGCTGTCCTTGGGATAAAAATACAAAACCAATTTCTTTCCGGCGAAATCGGTCAGCTTAACCTGATTTCCGTTTTCATCAACACCCTCAAAATAAGGGGCTTTTGTTCCTTTTTGTAGCATAATAACTTGGTTTGAATAAAGATGCAAATTTACAAAAAGTCATTTTTTTTCGCCAAACATTTGCACGCGATATTCTCATATTGTAAAAATGAATACTTTTGCAGGATGTGAAATTAATTATCCAATTCATTATAATATGTTAAGAGTCAAATATTTCTTTTTTATCCTTTGGATGATGTCTTGCGTTCTCATGACGGCTTGCACGCAGACATCCAATGCGGAGAAAGCTGTCGTGAAAGAAGCGGTGGACCCGGCTGACGCCAGCGACTTTGTGGTGATTACGGAAGTGGTTCCGGACGCCATTCTGGAAATCCGATACTACAGCACCTTCAATTTCATCGGCACCCGCATCGACGGCTACCTTGAGCCCACGGCACTGCTCACGCGCCAGGCCGCCGACAGCCTCCGGGTTGTTAGCGACGAGCTCAAGGCGCAGGGGTACCGCCTGAAGATTTACGACGCCTACCGCCCGCAGATGGCTGTTGACCACTTCGTGCGCTGGGGTGCCGATCTCGCCGACACCCTTATGAAGGGCTACTTTTACCCGGACCTTGTCAAGGACGTGCTGTTCGACCGCGGCTACATTGCCCGCCGCAGCGGCCACTCGCGCGGCTCCACAGTGGACCTCACCCTCTTCGACATGAATACCGAGAAAGAGCTTGACATGGGCGGCACTTTCGACTGGTTCGGCCCGGAAAGCCATCCCGACTTCGGCGGCAATCCCGAAACGGGTGAATTTACAGGCAAGTGCAACAGCCCCCAGGGACGCACCATCACACCCGAACAGTTCGAGAACCGCATGATCCTGCGCCGCGCCATGCTGCGTCACGGTTTCAAGCCGTATGATGAGGAGTGGTGGCACTTCACCCTGAAGAACGAACCCTATAAGGACACCTACTTCACCTTTCCGGTACAGAGTTTGAAAAGGGAGAATTAGAACGATACGGCTTTACATAGACAAAGAGGCCCATTGTTCATAGTGCGGACAATGGGCCTCTTTGTCTATGTATCTGGAATTGGGGCGTTGTAGCGGGGCTTTTGCTATTCTATCACTTCGACCTCCATGCCGTCGGCGAGCTTGGTGTAGCCGGCGGTGACGACGAGGTCGCCGTCCTGGACGCCGGAGAGGACTTCGTAGCGGTTGCCCATGCGGCGGCCCAGCTCGATTTTGTTGTAGCTCACCTTGCCGTCTTTATAGACATAGACGTAGCGGTCGCCGGAGCCCTGCTGCTTCACGATGGCGTTGTCGGGCACCACCACGTTCTTGTTCATGCCGTAGTTCATGGTGACGCGGGCGTACATGCCGGGGCGCACCTTGCCGTTGGCGTTGGTCAGGCTCACTTCCACGGGGAAGGTGTGGGTCTGGGCGTTGATGGTCGGATAGACGAGCGTGACGCTGCCGGTGAACTCCTCGTCGCCGTAAACGTCGAGCTTCACTTGCGCTTTCATTCCTTTCTTCACGATGGGGAAGTGGGCTTCCGAGACGTTGATGTTCATCTTCACGGGCGAGATCTGCTGGATCTGGAGGATGGGGTTGCCGGCGTAGATGTCGCCGCTGTCGTAGTTGCGCAGGGTGACGATGCCGTTCAGCGGGCTCTTCAACTGCGTGTTGGTGAGGAGGTTCTGGTAGGATGTGCGGGCCACGTCCAGCTGGGTCTTCTGGGCGTCCCAGTCGGCTTTCGACACGCCGCCCGACTTGTAAAGGGCATCGATGCGGCTGAAGGTCAGTTCAAGGTTGTCGAGCTGTGCTTTCGACTGCTCCAGGCTGGAAGCGTCCATCTGCACCAGCTTCTGGCCTTTGGTGACGCGGTCGCCCACCTCCACGTAGATGGCTTCGATACGCCCGGCGATGGTCGGGGCAATGTTGTTCACTGCCTCCGCCTGCACGATGGCGGTGTATTCGTACAACTGCTCCACATCCTCGGCATAGACGCTTTCCACACGCACCTGTTGCTTCTTGGCAACCTCCGTGCCCGTCGCGGCAGTGTCGCTTTTCTTGTTGCACGAACATAGCACCGCTGCACCCACGGCGAACATCAAAACATATTTCCCAATTTTATTCATATTATTGTTGTAGTTTATTTAGGTTTTGCTTTATCGGAGACGCGGTACACCGCTCTCTATATTTTAACAATTTAACATCTTCACTTTTCCGCGCCGGTGACAGCTTCGAGTTCTGATTTTGCGGTGAGGAAATTATAGATGGATTGGTGGTAAAGAAGGCGCGATTGGGTGAGGGCGAGTTCGGCGGAGTTGAGGTCGAGCCAGGTGGCCATTCCGACATCAAACTGCTTTTGCACAATGTTGTAGGCGGCTTCGGCTTGAAGCATTGTCTCCTTGTTGGAGGTCATGTCTTCAATGGCGTTCCGCATGTTGGTGAGGCTGTTGTTGACACTCACGCGGAGGTTGTTTTCAACGTATTTTTTCTGTTCCTCCAAGTTGGCGATGGAGATTTTACTTTGCTTAATTTTATAAGATGTGCCTACCCAGGAAAGGATGGGGACGTTAAGGGAAAGTCCCACGACGGCGTAGGGGAACCATGTGAAGTTGAAGTCGTTGCTCATGGCCGAATATTGGGCGTTGCCGCTGAAGGCGAGGGTGGGGCAGGCCGATGCCTTGACCAGTTTGAGGCTGGTGTTGAGCTGCTCCTGCGTGAGCTCGAGTTGGCGCAGGTCGCTGTTGGCCACGAGTGATATCGATTGCGCATCAGCGATTTGGTAGCTGTTCATTTCGTCTTCAAAATCAGAAAGTTGACCATCAAAGATGATGGGTTCGTTAACATCCACGCCGATGAGGACTTTCAGCATCATGGTGGCGAGCTGGATGGAGTTTTCAGCGGAGGTGAGTTGCGGCTTCTGATTCTTCACCTGCACGTCGGCGCGGAGTTTGTCGAAGTCGGAGGCGAGCCCTTGCTCGTACTTGTCGTTGATGTTCTTGGCGGTGTACTCCGCGTTGGCGTAGGTGACTTGCAGCACGCGGTAGGAGTCCTGGGCGAACAGGAGGCCGTAGTAGGCTTTCTTGATTTCGTTGACGAGGGAGATGCGGGAGGAGCGGGCGCTTTCCACGGCGGCTTCCACATCGAGCTGCGACAGCTTGAGGTTGTACCAGGTGGGGGCGGCCACGAGCGGGAGGCTGAGGTTGAGACCGGCGGAAACGTTGTTGCTTGTACCCACTTCAATTTCGGTGGCTTGTCCGCCCATCGACATCACCATGGTCTGTTTCTTGACGGTGCGCTGGTAGCTTCCTGTGCCGGTGAGGGTGGGGAAGAGGGCGGCGATTTGCTCCTGTTTGTAATATTTTTTTGCCTCGATGGTGCGGTCGGCAATTTTTACCGTCGGGTTTTCGGAGAGGGCAATCTCGATGGCCTTCTGCAAACTGACATGGACGGAATCCTGTGCCGAGGCGGGAAGATATAGGAAAAATGCTGCCGTAAATGCCAGAAAGACAGTTAGTATCCTTTGTTTCATAGCTCGTTTTTCGTTCTTCGGTAGGGTTGGTTGACGGTCCAAGCCGGAAGGTCGCAGATGCGGAATTTCAGTATTGGACAACCTCTTTTAACGAATAACTTTCGGTTTTGTTTTACCCTTTTTGATTTTTTTTGTTGAATCAAATATGTGTTTTGTTGAATTTATTCTTATATATGTGTAAATGAGTCATTTACGTTATTTTTTAATATATAGGGAAAGGGGCAACAATTTTTAGTGTTTTATGTAATAAAATGGTTGTAAAAAAGGAAAAATTCCTTATTTTTGCTGCAATTTTTGTGTATCGTGCGATAGGTAGTGGAGAGTGAAACGTAATTATGAATCATTAATCTGACCCCTATGGATATATTCAAAAATAAAGTATTGATAGTCAATATTTTGTTTTTCATTTTTTGTTGTACCGGCTATTCCCAGAACACCAATAACCTCTGTCTAAATGCAAATCCTTTCTGTACGGACGAGAACCCGTATGGTGTGACTTTCCCCGCCGGTACCGATGCTACCGCCACCCCTGACCTTCCCGACGCCCAACGCGGCTGCCTCTACTATACGCCCGCACCCGCTTGGTATGTAATGCAGATTGACTCTCCCGGAGACCTCCTGATATACTTGGAACACAGCAATGGACGCGACATTGACTTCGCCTGCTGGGGCCCTTTCACCGGATACAGCACATATGGCGAGCTTCTTCAGGCCGTCTGTACTTCGCAGCTCACGGGTAACGGTTCCACCCACCGCCCCAACAACGGCTACCACGATCCCAACAACCAGGGCACGTGGGGCGGCTATCCCAACGGCAATCTTATTGACTGTAGCTACAGCGCCGCCTCAACCGAGTGGTGCTATATCCCGAACGCCCAGCCAGGACAGTGGTATATCTTCCTCATCTGCAACTATTCAAGGGCAGCGGGCGACATCAGTTTCTCCGTGATCAACGATAATGCCGCCACCACCAACTGCAACATTCTCGCCAATGTGAGTAACAACGGCCCCCTTTGCGAAGGCGAGGCCCTGCAGCTGACCTGCAGTGTCTATAGTTCTTCCTACTCATGGACGGGTCCCAACGGGTTTACCTCCAACCAGCAGAACCCCATCATTTACGACGTGACCACGGCCAACGCCGGAACCTATACGGTTACCTACGTTGTGAACGGGGAGTCGCGCACAACCTCCACCACGGTCGAGATTTTCCCGCGGCCTACCGCCGACATCGTCGCCACTCCGGACAACGCCACCATCTGCAACGGCGGCAATGTGCGCCTTGACGTGGTGGACGCCGCCAACTGTGAAGGGTGCCAGTTCCATTGGAGCACCGGCGCCACCACCCCCTCCATCAACGTGATGCCCAGTGTCACCACCACCTACGGTGTCACCGTTTCGAACGGAAACTGTTACGCGGTGTCCACACAGGTGGTCGTGGTCGGTTCGGTGCCGATGGTTGCGGTGACCCCCGCGGTGGTCACCTTGTGCGAGGCCATCGGATACGTGGATCTGACCGCCATCTCCGCCCGTTGCGGCACGGGATGTACCTATGTATGGTCGGGTGAGGGAATGGGCACCCTCGGCACCGACCAGGTGCTGACGGTGAGCGAAGGCGGAACCTACACCGTGACCGTGACCAACAGCTACGGCTGTACGGCGGAGGCCTCTTCTGTCGTGCGGATGGAGGCAAGCTCCAACATCTCCGAATGTAACGTTTTCTATGCCGCTCCCGACGGCGACCCCGATTCGCAGGGATTGCTCCCGTCGGCTCCCACCACCATTCAGCACGCCATTGACCTGGCGTCCTGCACGAATGCCATCATCCGTATGGAGATCGGCGTTTACAACATCGACAAATCGTTGAGCCTCGCCAGCAACATGACGCTGGAGGGCGGCTTCTTCGACGAGTTCAAGCAGAAGACTTCCGAGCCGGGTGCCACCACCATCTATCGTACGAACATGTACCCCGAGGGTACTTCGCGTGCCCCCCGCCTTGTGGCCATTGAAGCCAACAGTTTGAATGACTTCCGTTTGCAGGACCTTACCGTGCAGACGGCCGATGCCGAGCAACTTCCCCCGCTCCAGACCAGCTCCTCGAATTACGACGACAAGGAGTGCGTGAATGGCACGGAGCCGGGTGAAGTGACCGTCAGCCTGGTCTTTGGTCAGACCCCCGCCCGAGATAACTTCCCCGGACCTCTTCCGGGAAGATGGCTGGACTACCGCTATGCCACGCTCTATACTGCGGAAGAGATGGGGAATTCTGCGTTTACCATCACGGCCATCGGCTTTGATGCGGTCAACCCGACCGCCATTCCGTCCGGCGGACATCCCCGCAGGATGAAAATGTGGATGAAGCACACATCGCGCGTGAATCTTGCACAAGGGAATGCGCAGCGAAATTGGGGCTTTTTGAAAAATGCACAACCCACCCCCAGCGAGGAAGCGGCCGTGTTGGTTTTCGATGGGGTCATTTGTGTGGAGGCGGGTCGTGTCACCATCCCCGTCAATTTTGACTACAATGGAACTTCCAGCTTGATGGTGCTCATTGAGAGTGAAGGCTGTAAGAATGACGGAACCCAGACTGGCTATTGTACGGCTCCCGTCCTTTGCGGCCCGTCGGCCACCTCATCGGCGATGAGCATCGGCGTTGCCGGTCCCGCACGCTACGGGGGCAATCCGGCTTGGCCTCTTGGAGACGGCTATACGTTAGCCACCATTTTGAATCCGCAGAACAACCCCACCCGTCCCAACACCTACTTCTATTCATGCACAGACCGCACAATCGATGGCGCGGTGTCGGCTACGGTAGGCAACGGTGCCACCTCGGAAACCTTCCCCTTGCCGGGTGCTCACGGACATCACCGTATGGCGGCCCTGTATTCCAGCACGGAAATCGGGACGGGTCCCAAGATGTTCACCGGCCTTGCCTTCGATGTGGCGTCTGTCACTCCCTCCGTCGATGGAGGACGCACACGGTCGGTGCGGGTCTATCTGAAAAACACCAACGCCTCTTCGTTGGTCGCTGGGGATGTGTGGAACAGTTATCTCTCCGGTGCCTCGCTGGTCTATTCGGGTACTTTGTGCCTCGATGGGGGCGGCTGGGCGACCATACCCGTGCCGAACTTCGCCTACGAAGGGGAGAACTTGATGGTTCTCGTGGAGGGCGAAGGATGCCAGATCGAGGGCGGCTGCCCCGTGTATGTGAACTGCCATCCGGCTACGGCCTCGTGTGCCTTTTTTACAACGGATGAACCTATCTATTATTCAATCAATACGTTACAGTTTTCTCTAAAGCGTCCCAATATCCAATTCTATTCCCAGAACGATGTCAATGACGACGGAAGTTACTATGTGTCGCAGTCGAACTACGGCGTGTCCACCTACGCGCTGCACATCTCGTCGTGTCACAGCTATGACCTCGTGCGGTGCCAGTTCATTTCAGGCTCGGCTTCGGCGGGGCGCGACGGTGTCAAGGGAAAGGACGGCGGTGACGGCGGTGACGGCGGTCCCGGCGGCGATGGTCAGTATGGCTATTGCAGCTCGGTGAACGATTCAGTGGTTTACCAGAACTGGGATGCGGTACGATACGGCGGTGCCGGCGGTGCTTCGGGCGTGGCCGGGTATTCCGCAGGAACCACGTCCCCTGCCAGCCAGGGAGGACAGGGCGGCAGTGGCGGTCTGTATAATTCCATCACAGGACAGTTGAACTGTAACTCGGGTGGCGGCGGCATGCAGGGAGGCGGTGCCTCCGGCGGCGACGGCACCTTGAACTCTGATAACCGTGCCCACATGTCTTCGTCGAATGCGGGGGCGGTCTTGGCAAAAGCTTCTCATTTGGCGGCATCGGAAATCGTGACAGCGGAAGATGGCGGAAATGGAAGCAACGGTGCGAACGCCTCCCCCAACTCGCCCACCTATTCCGACTATTTCAGTCCTGCCTTGCAGTCCAATGGCGGTGACGGTGTCGGCGGCAGCGGTGGCGGTGGTGGCGGCGGCGGTGGCGGCGCCTTTGCGGAGAACCTCTACGGCTCCGGTTTCCGCCGTGCGATGGCCTCCGGTAGCGGTGGCG